>JAFRXC010000032.1 GCA_017437825.1 Bacteroidales bacterium | reverse complement strand
CCGGTATGTCACTCCGCGTTCCTACATCTGACGTTTCCTTCGTAGACCTTACCTGCGAGCTTGCAAAGCCTGCTACAATGGAAGAGATCTGCGTAGCTATGAAGAAGGCTTCTGAGGGTGAGCTCAAGGGAGTTCTCGGATACACAGACGAGTCTGTTGTTTCCACCGACTTCCGCACCGATCCCCGTACCTCCATCTTCGACGCTAAGGCCGGTATCCAGCTGGATCCTACCTTCGTAAAGGTTTGCGCCTGGTACGACAACGAGTGGGGTTACTCAAACAAGGTTCTTGAAATGGCAAAAGTCATTACAAAGTAATTTGAAACCAGATTATATCGGAGGGTGCGTTCTGCCTAGAGCCACCCTCCGTTATTTTTAGAGACCGAGCATATGAAAAAGATAATCTTCATCCTTGCGGCATCCCTTTGCCTCTCTGCTTCGCTGTTCGCACAGCAGCCCAAGATCGCTTGGCCGGACTATAAGTTCGAGACCGTGAAGGCCAACCCTATCACCTCCGTTAAGAACCAGGCCAGCAGCGGTACCTGCTGGGCTTTCTCCACCATCGGTTTCCTGGAGTCCGAGGTAATCCGTATCAACGGAATTAAGGACGAAGCCAAATATCCCGACCTCTCCGAGTTTTTCGTAGTAAGCCACTCATACCTTGACAGGGCAGACAAGTACATCCGCCTGGACGGCAACCTGACATTCGGAGCCGGAAGCGAGGCCGATGACGTCCTTGACGTAATCAGGGACTACGGCATCGTTCCCAACGCCGCAATGACCGGAATGAACTACGGAACAGAGCTCCCTCGCCAGTCAGAACTTGACGCTGTCCTGAGGGCTTATGTGGGCGCAGTGGTACGCAACCCCAACAACACCCTTTCTACCGCCTGGAAGCGCGGTTTCAAGGCCATTCTGGACGAATATCTGGGCAAGTGGCCCGAGACCTTCACAGTGGACGGAAAGACCTACACTCCGGAGTCCTACCGCGACGCTCTCAAGATCAACCCTGACGACTACGTTTCCCTCACCTCCTTCACCCATCATCCGTTCTACACCAAGTTCGCCATCGAGATCTGCGACAACTGGCGCTGGGACACCGCATATAACGTAACTGTTGACGAGCTCATCCAGGCTCTCGATGCAGCCCTCAACGCCGGCTACACAGCCGCCTGGGGCGCTGACGTTTCCGATGCAGGATTCACCCGCGACGGACTTGGAATATGGGTGGACACACAGGCAACCGCGGCCGCAGGCTCTGACCAGGCTCACTGGGTAGGAGTTGACAACAGCAACCAGCCTATAGTTCAGCCTGTCGAGAAAGAGACCACTCAGGAAACCCGCCAGATTGACTTCGACAACAAGACCATGACCGACGACCACGGAATGCAGATCTTCGGAATTGCAAAGGACCAGTGGGGCAAGAAGTACTATATGGTTAAGAATTCCTGGGGAATCACCGGCAAGTACGACGGTATCTGGTATGTGTCTGAAGCATATGTAAGGGCCCAGACAATAGACCTGGTATTCCACAAGGACGCCGTTCCGGCAGCAATCAAAGCCAAACTCGGCATCAGGTAATGTCCGTAAAGAAATATATCCCCAATACAATCACCTCCATTGGCCTCCTTTGCGGGCTGGTGGGGGTGTATTTCTCTTTTACACGCAGGCCCGACCTGGCTTTCTACCTTATGCTTGCAGCCGCCGTCTGCGATTTCCTGGACGGATTCGCCGCAAGACTGCTGCACGCCTATTCGGGAACAGGGAAGGAGCTTGATTCGCTCGCTGACCTGGTCAGCTTCGGCGTCCTCCCGGCATTCATGCTGGTGAACCTGAAGACCGCGGTGTCATTCGGCAGCTCGCCCCTTACTCTGGCTCCGCTGCTCATAGCCCTGTTCACCGCATTGCGCCTGGCAAGGTTCAACACCGCCGAGACCGACAACCATTATTTCCAGGGTCTGCCAGCGCCGTCATCCGGCCTCATCTGCGGCTCGCTGTGCTACTTCGTGTCCTTCGAGCCTGCGTCGTTCCTGTCCCTCTGGGTACTGAACGACTGGTTCATCCCCGTTTTCACCGTGGTGATGTGCGCCCTTCTGGTATGCCGCATCCCAATGTTCAGCGCAAAGTTCTCAAAGGCAGATCCCATTTCCGTCAACCGCAAGCGGCTCGCCTTTGTCGTGGACATAGCGCTCATAATAGCAATAGTGGCCACGACCGGGCTCAACTGGTCAATGGTCATACTGCTGGGGCTGGTTACCTATGTAATTATGAATCTGATACTGGCGGCGCTGAAGGTTTAGTCCTCGTCGTGGTGATGATGGTGATGGTGGCTTTCGCCGCATTCCATCTCGTCGCACTCGGATCCTTCAAGCTCCATTTCCAGAGTAGAATGGCTGATCCCTCTGTGGGTCAGCTCTTCTTTTATGGCTTCCCCTATCTCGTGCATTCGGACCGTATCAGTAATCACGACGTGGGCGGTAAGGGCGTTTTCAGTGGTGCTGATGGGCCAGATGTGCACGTGGTGCACGCCGCTCACGCCCTCGCAGGCGCAGATGGCCTCGTTTATCTGGTCAGGGTCGATGTCCTCCGGCACTGCGTCTATGCTGAGGCGCAGACTCTCAGAAAGAAGTTTCCAGGTGCTTACCAGGATGACGCCCGCTATGATAAGGCTGACGATAGGGTCTATCACGTTCCAGCCGGTGAGGCTGATTACTATTCCGGAGATGACTACTCCCACTGATACCAGCGTGTCTGCCAGCATATGCAGGAAGGCCCCGCGGGTGTTGATGTCGTGCTTGGAATTGCGCGACAGCAGCCAGGCGGTGAGGCCGTTTATTACTATTCCTACGCCAGCCGTCCAGGAGACTACGGCGCCGTTGACGGACGCGGTGTCAAGGTTGGCGAATTTGTGGATACTCTCGATAATGATTGCGCCCACTGCCACCAGGAGGATTATGGCGTTCAGCAGAGATATCAAGACGGAGCTTTTCTTGTACCCGTAAGTGTATCTCCTGGTGGAATGGCTCAGCGAAAGCTTGAATGCTATCATCGCCAGCAGCAGGCTGAAAACATCGCCCAAGTTGTGACCTGCGTCTGAAATCAGACCCAGGGAATTGCTAAAGAAACCCATTGTAACCTCCACGGCTACGAACAATAAATTGAGGACGATGGAGAATATGTATACCCCGTTCAGCGACTCCAGCTGGTGGACGTGCGCGTGATCGTGGTGATGATGATGCTCGTGTTCTGACATAACTGTTAAAACAATTAACGGAAACAAAGGTAGGCTTGTTTCCGTTATCTATCAATCACAATTTATTGGGATATGCTTCAAGGGCTTTCTCCAGCACGTGCAGCGCCCGCTTGAGCTTTGGAACTTCCAGTACGTAGGCTATCCTGACCTGGCGCTTGCCCAGGCTCTTGTCAAGGTAGAAGGCCGCGGCTGGGGTTACCATCACGGTTTCGCCGTCCAGGCGGAACTCCGTGAGGAGCCACTTTGCAAAGGCTTCGGCATCGTCCACCGGAAGCTCTGCGATGGTGTAGAAGGCACCGTCCGGCTTAGGCGTGAAGACGCCGGGGATCTTGTTGAGGCCTTCGATTGCGCAGTCCCTTCGGGCGATATACTCCTCGCGGGTCTGGTCGAAGTACTCCTGGGGGGTGTCCAGCGCGCCAAGGGAGGCGTACTGACCCAGGACAGGAGGGCAGAGGCGCGCCTGGGCGAGCTTCATAACGGCGGCCATAACGTCCTTGTTGTGGGAGATGGTGCAGCCGATGCGGCATCCGCAGAGGTTGTAGCGTTTTGAAACGGAGTCTACAAGGATGACGTTCTGCTCCAGGCCTTTGAGGTTCATTGCCGAGTAATGGGGGTCGGCAGTGTAGCAGAACTCGCGGTAAACTTCGTCCGATATCAGGAAGAGGTTGTGCTTGAGGCAGAACTGCCCCAGGAGCTCCATTTCTTCCTTGGAGTATACGACGCCGGTAGGGTTGCCGGGGTTGCTGATCATCACGGCCTTAGTTCGAGGGGTTAGGACTTTTTCGAACTCCTCAATTCCGGGAACGCGGAAGCCTTCCCTGATGCTTGTGCGCACTACGTTTACCTTTACGTTGTGCTTGAAAGCCAGGGTGTAGTAGTTGGTGTAGTATGGCTCGATGAGCAGAATCTCGTCGCCTTCGTCGCAGGTTATCTGGATGGCGAATTCGACGGCCTCGCTGCCGGCTACGTTTATGATTATCTCGTCTATGCCGACATCGATGCCAATCTTCTTATAGTATTTCTCGATCATGTCCCTGCGCAGCTCAAGGAAGCCTGCGGAGTTGGTATAGGAGACGTGGTCGAGATTGATTTTCTTGATGGAGTCGAGGGCGCATTCGGGGGACTTTATGTCCGGGGCGCCAACATTAAGGTGATACACTGTTACGCCGGCTGCTTTTGCGGCGTCTGCGAATGGTACTAATTTCCTGATTGCGGATGCAGGAAGTTGCTGAGTCCTTGATGAGATTTGAACCATATTACTATTACTAACAAAAACAAAGATATGGATTATTTTGTATCTTTGCATCCGTTCACCTCATTTTAAATGTACAAAGTCAGTATCAAGCCTGAAGAAATGGAGAAGATGCCGATGACGGCATTCCAGGGAGAAATCCAGGTGATTGAAAAATTCGGACGCAAATACCTCAAGGCCATAGATTACCTGAACAAGCAGCAGGTGATCGGGTTCGATACGGAGACCCGTCCCACCTTCTCTCCCGGCCAGAAGAGCGGCGGGGTTTCACTGCTCCAGTTGTCGGGCGCTGACAAGGCTTTCCTCTTCCGTATAAAGAAATTGGGAATGACTCCCAAGCTGTGCCGTCTTATGGCCAACGAGAAGATTGCCAAGGTGGGCGCCGCCACAGGCGAGGACGTGCGCGGCTTGCAGCGCTACAGTCCTTTCAAGCCGGCGGCTTTCATAGACCTGCAGAGGATTGTATGGGAATACGGCATCAAGGACAAGAGTGTCAAGAAGATGGCCGCCATAATCCTGGGAATACGCATTTCCAAGACCCAGCAGCTTTCCAACTGGGATGCCGACGAGCTTTCGGAGGCTCAGCAGAAATACGCCGCCACTGACGCCTGGGTCTGCAGGGAGATGTATCTGAAGTTGCTTCAAAGCGAGAGGAAACCTCTTGACGTGGAGGAGATGTTGCCTAATGGTTAAGATATTCCTAAAGAACAGGAGGGAGGAATCGCTGCTGCGTTTCCATCCGTGGGTTTTCTCCGGGGCCATCGCCCAGATTCAGGGCAGCCCTGCGGAGGGCGATGTCGTTGGCGTTTATGCGGCTGACGGCTCTTTCCTGGCCATCGGGCACTATCAGATAGGGTCTATCGCGGTGCGTGTCCTCAGCTTCGAATATGAGGCTCTTCCGGCGGATTTCTGGGAGTCTTCGTTGCGCGCTGCGCTGGAGGTTCGTGTTGCTGCTGGGTTGGCTATACGTCCTGGAGGGGTGTTGCCTGAAAAGTGTAAAAAGACCGGGCAAGCCGAAATCAACGTCATTCCCGGCTCGACCGGGAATCTCGACGGTCCCGCTACCAACTGCTACCGCCTGGTGCACGGGGAGGGGGATAATCTGCCGGGGCTGATTGTGGATTATTACGACGGGGTGTGCGTGATGCAGGCGCATTCGGTGGGAATGTTCCGCGCACGCAAGCAGATATGCGAGGCGCTTCGCGCTGTTTACGGAGACGCACTGAAGGCGGTTTACGACAAGAGTTCGGGTACGGCGCCGTTCAAGGCGGGCCTGGACCTGGTGGACGGGTATCTGTACAAGGCCGAGGGCTTCGACGACCAGAGCCAGGTGGTGCTGGAGAACGGCCATAAGTTCATCGTCAATTGGACAGAGGGGCAGAAGACAGGTTTCTTCCTGGACCAGAGGGAGAACCGTGCCCTGGTGGGAAAGATGGCCGCCGGAAGGCGCGTCCTCAATCTGTTCTGCTACACCGGAGGGTTCTCAATTTACGCGCTGGCAGGCGGTGCGCTGCACGTGGACTCCGTGGACAGCTCCGCAAAGGCGCTGTCGCTGGTGGACAAGAACGTGGAGCTGAACGGCTTTGACGCCTCGATGAACGACAGTTACTGCACTGACGCCATAGACTTCCTCCGCAATTCTCCGGAGGACAAATACGACTTGATCATAGTGGATCCGCCGGCATTCGCCAAGCACCGCGGCGCATTGAGCAACGCTCTGCGCGCGTATCAGAGGCTTAATGCCGCCGCCATCGCCAAGGTAGCTCCCGGCGGGCTGGTGTTCTGTTTCAGCTGCTCGCAGGTGGTGACCAAGGAGGACTTCGCGCTGGCGGTATTCTCCGCTGCCGCTCAGACCGGCCGCCGCGTGCGCATACTGGACCGTCTGAACCAGCCGGCAGACCACGCTGTTAATATCTATCATCCGGAAGGGGAGTATCTGAAGGGGCTTCTGCTTTATGTAGAGTAACCGTGCTTCCGGATAAGTTCACATATCCGTTCTGCTATGTTCCGCATCCTCTGATCAGGGAGGCTGCGGCTAAGTTGATTGCCCGGATTGACGAGTCGGATTATCTTCGGGGGCTTTTCTCCGAGGGCAAGATGATGGGGGCCCTGCTGGTGCTGGTGCCCGATCAGGTCGGGCATGACGTTCTTCCGTCACCCCCGACAACGATCGGGGGTTTCAACGTTGCCGTGCTCTACGGCTTTTCCGGCGTAGTTGGCGGCAGCGCCGTGGTGGATGGTTTCGTCCCGCCTATTTTCGACCTGACTTTCCCAGGTGGTTACTACCGTGCCGCCGAGGCCAGGATTTCGGAGATTAACCGACTGTTGGAGGGGCTTCGGGCAGAGGTGTCTGGTTTCGACGGCATCCCTTATCCGGAGGATGCGATTTCGTCACTGGAGAGGGAACGCCACGCGTTGTCGGTTGATCTGCAGGATTGGATATTCGACCATTATATGGTCTCGAATGCACTTGGGGAGACTATCTCTATTAAGGAAGTGTTCGCCCGCAGGGGGCTGGTGCCTCCGGGAGGAACAGGGGACTGTGCGGCGCCCAAGCTGCTCCAGTACGCGTACTCGCACGGGCTCAAGCCTCTTGCGATGGGGGAGTTCTGGTATGGGGCCTCTCCGCGCCGCGAAGTCCGCGCACAGGGACGCTTCTACCCCGCCTGCACAGGAAAGTGCGGCCCCTTGCTGGAATATATGCTCCAGGGCCTTGAAGTGGAGGAGAACCCTCTCAGCAGGCTCTGCGCCAAGGAGCCCCGCATCGTCTTTGAGGACGATGCCATAATCGTGGCTGAAAAGCCTTCCGGTCTGCTGGCAGCGCCCGGGCGATATGTCTCGCATTCGATGATCAGCGCCCTTGAGAAGATGACCGGCGCCGAGGTTTTCTCCTGCCATCGTCTGGATATGGATACTTCCGGCTTGATGGTGTTTGCCAAAAGTGCTGCGGTGCAGGCCGAGATGCACCGTCAGTTCGCGGCCGGGGAAGTGTCCAAACGCTATCAGGCCCGCCTCCAGCCCGGCCGCGAACTCCCCGCTGACCAGGGCGAAATCAGCCTCCCGTTATCGCTGGATTACTACGACCGCCCTCGCCAGATGGCCGATTTCGAAACGGGTAAGCCTGCGTTGACGCGCTACCGCGTGCTGCGCCGGCGCCGGGACGGCAGTCTCGACATAGAGTTCGAGCCTCTCACCGGCAGGACGCATCAGCTGCGCGTCCACGCTGCCCACGCCCTCGGCCTGGGTCGCCCCATAGCCGGTGACCGGCTATACGGAGGCGATCCCGCCTCTCCGGACGCACCCCTCCTCCTCCACGCCTCCCGGCTGGAATTCAGGCATCCCGTAACAGGGGAGACTCTGGTCTTCGAATCCCCCTTAAAATAAATTTGCAATTAGACCAAAATCACTTATCTTTGCAATCCCAACGGTGCTTTGGCCGAGCGGTTAGGCACAGGTCTGCAAAACCTGGTACAGCGGTTCGATTCCGCTAGGCACCTCCACTAAAGACACTCGCAACTAGCGAGTGCCTTTTTCGTTTAGGAGGTGCCTGGCGGAATAACTATCACCCTGCACCCTCAAGGGACGGGGGAAGGGGGGTGATTTCTCTCTGAATTGGCTAACCTGAAATTCGGAGAGCACGGATTGATTTTCTATTTCATTGACTATCAGCTACTTATGATTTGAGAACTGGGCTTCCGCGCCAATTTGGCCTCAGAAGCCCAGTCAATGTTCCCTGAAGGGCCTTGGGAGGCACTTTTAGTGGGCTTCCAAAATTCGGGTTGGATGTAAGAAGGCCTAGTCAGGGAGAAATATCCTGGGAAACTGGGCCAGGGGTGCTCGGGTAAGGAAGGCTAAGAGATCATTGTCAGGATTCGGGAGGCGATGGCTTCTGGGTGGTCTATTAATAGTTGCCCGTGATTCATACCGGGGAAGACCTCTATGTGGGCGTCAGGAAAGAGGCTCAAGAGATGCTTTACCTGGGGCTTGGCGACAAAGGATTCTTTCGTGCCGTGCCAGTAGTGGATGTCAGCTCCCTGAATAGATTCCAACTTGTTGGTATATACGTCTTTGTATCCGTCACGGACGGCTTTGCCTTTACCGGATGGCCATACCTTCCTGCATTCCTCCAGCAGAACGTCAAAGTAATGGGAGTGGAAAACGAATTTCCAGAAACCAGTCCAGTGGTAGCAGGTCCATACGTTGAGACTCTGGTAGTATCTCAGAGGATTAACGCTCCATTTTGGCAGAGGCAGCAGAGGGGCGGCATCCATCACAGCGTGATCAATCACAATCTCATTACGTTCCAGCATTCGCGACAGAATCTTCCCGCCTAGCGAGAGTCCGTATGCAACATCAAGATGACCACCCAGGTTCTCTTTCACATAGTTGATTGCCTGTGCGGCCTGATCGTCTACAGATGTGAAAGCAGATTCCTTTCCCAGTAGGAAACCGTCTACACCTGCTGCAATGATGCAGAATTTCTTCTTCAGCAGGTCAATCAGCGGAAGGAAAATCTCGTACGACACTCCCAGCCCCGGCAGAAGCAGGAGCGTAGGATTTCCATTATGCCCGTAGGTGTTGAATGTCATTGTATAGACAAAACGTCCTTGAATTCTTCCTTGCCGCTCATCAATTTCTGGGCATAGGAACAGACGGGATTGATCTTGACGCCTTTGGCGCGGGCGGCCTCGATTACCTTCAGCACTAGCAATCTGGCGATTCCTCTGCCTCCATACGCCTCGCGGACGCCGGTATGGGTAATGCTCCAAGTGTTCCCGGCTGGACTGTATTCGCATTCGCCTATCTGACGGTCTCCGTCATAGGCGGCGCTCCTTTGCAATTCTTCCTCGAAGACAATGGTAACAGGGTTCTGGTCTGCGATCTCTTTCATATTGATATTGTCTGGTTTGAGAAGATACACATTACAGTCTTGGCATCAGCAGCCGGAGCCGTCAATGCGGCACGAGGCGCCGAATCCCTGCGGACGAGGCTCAAGGCCGACATCCTTTGACATCAGCGTCACGGTGCCGTCCTCCAGGACATAGCAGGGGATGCCCACGTCGCCTATCTTCTTAGCCTCGTCAAAAGCAGGATTGCTGTCGCGAAGGTCCAGAAACTGCTTCAGGTTCCGCACGTGCTTTCCTATATCTATAATCTCGAAATCGGGATTGCCTTCCACCTGCTTCTCCACGTATTCACAATCGGGGCAGGTTTGCATTACGAACATCTTTATCATATCATATTCCACTTTCAATGGTAAATATAATGAAAAGAATGAGTAATTTTATCAAGCTTTTAATCCTGTTATGAGAAAGGTACTTTCTATCTTTTTTATGCTTTCCCTGATGGCTTTGCCATTGAAAGCACAGACAATGGCCGAAGATGCCAAGTCCTGGGCTGAAGGATGGAAGTACGCTTTCTCCCGTGAAGGCCGGCAAGAATGGAAATCTGAGTTCACGGCAAGAGTGTATGCCGGTTTCGTGACGGAAGGACCTGCCGTAACAGCTGGCGTGAGAATAGATGACAAGCGCACGCTGGGTTTGATGGTATGGCAGGGAGATACTTATATTGACGCTGCACCCGGAGACATTTTTTCCGTCTCGGCCGGATTATTTATGCGCAGATACTTTCACCTGGGGAAGAAAGACATCGTGGCCCTGTACAGTGATTTGGCCTTAGGTGCAGGGTATATCTACAAAGTTAACGGCAAATACTGGTACAATGCACAGACTGGCGAAAAGGTCCAGCAACTGGAGGAGAATCCTGGAGACGTGGTATTTGCCGCTACCTGGCAGCCTGGTGTAAGGTTCCGTATCTGGAATAATCTGCATTTGTTCTTCGGACCGGCCATATCCACCAACACTATAGGCTTTCACCTTGGTGTAGGTTTTTAGGGGACAGGATACGGCTCAGTTCTTCTTTTCCAGATAATCGGACAGTTCTATCGTTCCGGCATCTTCCTTTATGTCTAGCATTGGAACATACTCTTCCATTCTGGTGGAGCCGCTGTTCTTGTCAACATAAAAGTACACGAAGGCACCCGTGTAGCTGCGGAAGATTACCTGATACTCTGTGTCAGTTTCTTCCCCCATTTTCAGGTACATCATATCGGGGTTGCCCTCTGCGACACTCCAATCATATTCGGAGTGACAATAATTGCTGACTCCTTCGTATGCCATCTCCGCTGTAATGCCGGTTTGCGGTATAGAATTAGTCTTGTTGTTCCGGCAGGAACATAATAGCAGGAGAATAATAGCAAATGTTATGAATATCTGTTTCATACTAGGATTGTAATTCATTCATTTTTCGTTCTATCTTGTTGAGAGTACCGAAAAACCGGTGCGTGGCTACGGCGGGCCCGAACAGGAGTATCCCGAAGACATTCCAGCCGAACATATGCCACCACGAGGTATGAGGCCCTTCTATGCCCATCTCTAATGCTTTGGCCTTCAATTCTTCGGCTATTCTGGACATCCAGACCAGAGGATAAATGAACAGCGTCGGGATGCCTAGAAGGTATGCTGCCCAGTATCTCTGTGTCCTGCGTCCCAGGATGTAATCAAGTTCATCCTGAAGGCCTCCCAGGGGCATATAAAAAAGGAAGAACAGACCGGCCGTAAAGAAGTCGATCAAGCCAAACAGGAAACCTGGTCTGTCCGTGTGCTTGAATCTCACAGTTTAATTCTGATTAGTCATAACAAAGATACGCTTTTTTGCAATTGTCTTTTATCTGATGACAAAGTTCAGTACCTTCGGGATGGCAATCTATTAGATATTATTGCTGCTTTGTATGAAAAGGCTATGTAAGTGGATCTCGGACTATCTGGGTGTGCTGGTGCTGCTGTCGGCGGTGGCGGCGCTGCTGTTTCCCGGGACGCTGGGGCGGCTGAAGCCCGCGCTCATCAATCCGCTCCTCGGGGTGATTATGTTCGGAATGGGGCAGAGATGGGTCAGGAGAGAGGGGAGTCAGAGACTGAAGTAAGAGACCCGGGCAAGAGAGGATAATCAGATTGATGGGGGCAGATAGACGGAGACTGGAAACGGGAATTACAGAAGATAATGGCCATAGAGTCTAATGGATTAGTACATAAGGGTTTAGCTATCTAGCACCCCCTCCGAAACGGATAGGGTCTCATATGCTTAAAAGGTTGATAATTAGTTAATTAACTGCCATGGCGCCACCGGTTTGTCTATTAGTGATGCGTGAAGCCCCGGCCGCAAGAGTCTGTAGACGGGTATAATTGGGCGGATGGAAATATGCCGGACCTATTTTATGGAGAGCCAGCCGTCGAAGGCCATACCGATTCCCAGACCGAAGAATGGTACCGTGCCCATGCTTTTGAAGTTGGTGATGCCGCCGAGAACCTTTATGGTAAGATTGGTTTCTGTATAGTTTCCGGAATAGTATAGATCCAGGTTTCGGCTTAACTTGAAGTTGAAGTTGAGCCCGGCGTAAAACCTTAGGCCGCTCAGTTCGCTCGATTTGTTGGAATCCTGAACATAGTCTTCGGGTAGTTTCTGGTCATAGGATCTGGCTCCCAGGCCTACTTCGGGGCGAAGGGAGAAAGATGGCCTGTCCAGCAGGATATATCCTGCATTAAAGCCCATGAGCCCTTGGGAATACCTGACATCTCTCTGCCAGTTATAGGAATACTTGGGGTCAAAGTAAAAATTGTCTGCCTTTAAGGTGCCAGGTACGTAAAAAGAGCCCTCCAGCCCGATCATGAACCTGGAGAAAAGGAATCCGTATCCAAACAGCAAGCCGTGCGAGGGACCTATGCCGTCTGACAGGGGCTGTCCGGAGAACTCTCCCAGATAACTTACAAACAGATGGCTTCCCAGTCCTTTGGGCTTGATTTCAGGGGCCTGGAGAGGGGTTTCTTCCCAGTTTTCCAGTTCGGCTTCGTACTGGGTTTCATACCTGACTATAACTCCGGAGTCATTCCCGTATTCGCTTTCCATCTGGAATGTCTCAATGGCATTCCTCATAAGGCGCATATTGTAATCCCTGATCTGGGAGTAATCCAGGGGATTCTGGTTGAGCTGGTCCTGGAACCTGCGCCTGTAGGCCTCGACTATGTTGAATTCCGTCTGAAGGTAACTCAGGGACCAGGGGTGGAATTTATCGGGGTTGATCCACGACAACAACTTGTCCATATAGGTCCTGGACTGTAGATATGTTATGTTGAGGTTACCTACCTTTGCCTTTTCCCTGTCAAACGAAACTGTCCAGTCCAGGACTCCGGGGACTACGTTTGAGATGTCGGTGCTCCGGCGGATCTGGAAGTCCTCCTCGGTCAGTTTGCCCTCTGACCAGAACTTGATACCCTTCTTTTCGGAACTTTCCTGCCCCAGGCAGCAAATGGAGTACGATAACAGAAGTATAGAGAGTAACCTTTTCATATTCGATTTTTTTCAAATATAGGGAAAATAGTATTATATAGTATTATAAAGTGGCGTAACTTTGTGCAAGAGTAATTCACATGAAGCGATTCTGTAAACTGATATCCGATTATATGGGAGTGCTGGTGCTGTTGTCGGCAGTGGCCGCCCTGCTGTTTCCGGACACGCTGTCCCGCCTGAAACCTTCCCTGATCAATCCGCTCCTGGGAGTGATAATGTTCGGGATGGGACTGACCCTTAAGCCTGAGGACTTCAGGGTGGTGTTCAGCCGTCCGAGGGACGTAATCATAGGTTGCGTCGCCCAGTTTACAGTAATGCCGTTGCTGGCGTTCCTGTTGGCCAAGGCCTTTTCCCTTAACGAAGCGCTCACTGTGGGCGTGATCCTTGTAGGATGCTGCCCGGGCGGCACGGCCTCCAACGTCATCACCTACCTTGCCAAGGGCGACCTTGCCCTGTCCGTGGGGATGACGGCTACGTCCACCCTCCTTGCCCCGGTGCTGACTCCGCTACTGGTATGGCTCTTCGCAGGGGAGACAGTGGATGTGAACGTGGTGGGAATGCTGCTTAGCATACTCTGGGTGGTGATAATGCCCATCGCTCTGGGGCTGTTGGTGAAGCGTCTCTGGCCAAAAGCCACGGAACGCGCTACCACCTATCTGCCTGCGCTGTCTTCAGTAGCCATCTGCCTGATAGTGATGATTGTAATTGCTGCAAATGCCAGCAAACTCCTCTCCGGAGGACTGAAAATTGTTCTGGTGGTTATCCTTCACAACGTATGCGGCCTGGCAATAGGATACTTGATAGGGTATCTGTTGAAACTCTCTCCTGCAAAGCGACGCGCCATCAGCGTGGAGGTGGGGATGCAGAACAGCGGCCTTGCTTCGTCGCTGGCCACGCTGCATTTTGCCGCATACCCTATGGCCACCATCCCTGGCGCAGTCTTCAGCGTCTGGCACAACATCAGCGGAGCCATCGTGGCCCGCATTTACAGTCGTCATGCCCGGCCTGACCGGGCATCTTAGATTGCCGGTCAAGCCGGCAATGACGTCGAATAGGCAATGACGTCTATGTGGAACTAAATCCCCAGAGTAGATAAGACCTGTTTCTGGGCCTCGCTGAAGGGCCCGGGAGCACAGGTGCCGTCTCCGGCGTCTGTGCAAGGAACTGTGTGGAAATCGTCCAGGATCTCCATAAAGCTGCGGTAGGGAAGAGCCTTCCCTAACGAATACCTAAGCCAGGTGTTAAGCAGAAGCCCTATGTACTGCAGCACCTGCATACCCATTCCAAGATTATGCGTCACAGGGCTGTTTCCTGGGAATTCCATCAGCGACAGGAACTGGCGCAGGAATTTTTCCTGGTCGTACTTCAGACTATATATCGAAACTGCTTCCAGCGGGCCTATGTCCAGTCCGGAAGTGATGTTTGCGTAGAATCCTGATGCCGCCCTGGATTTCACAATCCTGTTCTTGTCAGGGGAGAAATCCGTTACTGTCTGTTTTTCCCTGTCATATACCGTATTAAAGAAGAAGTAATCCTGTCGGAGTTTCCTGCGGTCGCTGATTGTAACGCCGTATTCCTTTATTTCCTTGAGGGCCTCCAACTGGGAAGCGATGCCGGCATCTATCTGCGCAAGCTCCGCAGCGCGGCGTTCCGGATTGAAGAAAAGATTGAGCCTGAGCCCATGGCCGTCAAGCTGGTACTGGCGGTACCAGCGGCGTGATTCCGCGTGGTAGCGCATTCCGGCGGGGTGGGAGCGGAACCGGCCGAAGGCCTCAATCCGCTCCATCACCGCCGGCTGCTTCACGTCCACGCACATCACCAGCGGTCCTTTGTCATAGAATGGCTCCAGCCCCTGGAGGGAATCGTACCCGCGGTCCGTCACCACCGCTATGCCTCCAAGCCCGGTCTTCTCCAGTTCGGAGCGGAATATCCCTATGCCTCTGGCATCAGATACAGCCTCCGGGAACGATGAGCAGGCCACGGGAATATGGCTGTCCAGCGAGTACGCCACCGCCTGCACGGTAGAGTGGAAATGTATGCGCTCAGTCTTCTGCCCCCATCGGCGGTCAGACACCAGAGACCCCATCGAATGCCTTATCACGGAATCCACCGCACAGAGCCTCTCATTGGCGTACCTTTCTTTGCGAAGGTCCATAAACTTATGGAGCGATGCGCGGCTGACTCCAGCCAGCGACTGCGCCACCATATCGCCCAGAGGCTTGTCAGAAGGGACCTTTGTCGCCTCCTGCCATCTGCCGAAGCGCTGGAACGACATTCCCGTCAGGAAAGGAAAGTACGCCAGCGTCAGCAGGTCGTCGGCCAAAGGACCGAACGCCTCGGCCAGGTCCTCCCGCAGCGCGAATTTCTCCCCGATGCGCTCCAGCAGCCATATATCGCCGAACGCCTTGCCCGCATCCCCTTCGCGGAAGGGGAGTGAGTGCGAGGCTTTCCCACGGGCAGCCCCTTCTATCGCGGAGAGGTCCCAGCCTTCCGGAAAAATCAGGCTCCGCCTGATCTCTTCCGGCGCCTGGAGGAACCGCTTCCCCGGGATAAACCGCAGGTCCTCCGTGACCGTGCCCCAGTGCAGGACACTGTATTTCCTTTTGCCGTTGCAGTCAACGGAATATGGGTGAGTGGCGGCATATGCGTGCCCTCCATTCCTGTGGATTGAAACTCGGTAGACGCTGTCTGGTCTGGATGTTCTGGCCATTATAAATAATACATTTATATGTTGTAAGTCAAATCTTCACTTTATGCAAAATTACCAATAATTATCTGGAATACAAACTATTATGGGCAATAATTAATAATACATTTTTGCCTTTTTGTATGAAATATTCGTTAATACCCCTTTTGCAGGGTACATTTGTATGATTAAATCATACAAGAAATGATAAACAAATTCAGGCTGGCGGCAGCCATTATCCTTGCCGTAACACTTCCATCCGCCTCTCTCTTTGCGGATAATGATAATCAGGAAAGAACAGATACGCTTGCCACATCAGTAGTTACAGGAACACGCCTTTCCGTCCTCCGTGACGCTCTTCCGGCACCCGTGTCAATCGTAAGTAAACCATCGATATCTCTCAGCGATGAAACTGCAGTGATGCCGGTAGTGATGGAGCAGGTTCCCGGCCTGTTCGTGACTTCCCGCGGAGTCACCGGATACGGCGTATCCGGAGGAGCCGCCGGATCCATCTCCCTCCGCGGTTTCGCCGCCGGAGCAGGCCGCGTCATAATCCTCATTGACGGCCATCCCCAGTTTGAGTCCATCTACGGTCATCCCGTAGCTGACGAATATATGGCAGCCAACGCCCAGAGGGTAGAGGTTTCCAGAGGCGCTGCCTCCGTGCTGTACGGATCCAACGCAATGGGAGGAGCCATCAACATCATCACCCTTAAGCCCGTCAACGACGGCAACCATCTTGACTTCAAGGAGATGGGCGGCTCTTACGGAACATACAGGGCCAGCTTCTCAGACACATACAAGAAAGGCCGTTTCACTTCGTCCTTCAGCCTTGGTCACGACAGCACCAACGGTCATAGGGACAACTCCGTATTCCATTCCACTAACGGATTGCTAACCCTTGGATATCAGCTGAGCGATGCTTGGAAAGTCGGCGCCAGGGCAAGTCTGATGAACGCATATTCAGAGAACCCCGGTACCGTTGACGCTCCTATGTTCGACGCCTGGTCTGACATCATCCGCGGAATGGCTACCCTTTCCCTGGAGAACAATTATGAGAACACTTCCGGAAACATAGACATCTACTACAACTATGGTGACCATACCATAAACGACGGCCATACTGCAGGAAAGGCTCCACAGAAGTATATGTTCCACGGTACCGATTTCACCGCCGGCATTTCCGCATACCAGATAATGCATCCATTCAGCGGCAATGCCCTGACCGTCGGAACTGACTTTATCTACTATGGTGGAAATGCATACCGTAACCCCGTCACAGAGATTTATGCCGACCATAAGAAGTTGAATGAGGAGGCAGTATATGTTTTTGACCAGCAGACAATTGGCATGTTTATGTTCAATGCCGGAATCCGTTTCGACTACCACAGCGCATACGGCGTAGAATGGATCCCTCAGTTCGGAGTTTCCTTTATGCCGGGTGCAAACACCACCATCAAGGCATCAGCATCCAAAGGCTTCAGGATGCCTAATATGCGCGAGCTCTATATGTACGCATCAGCCAATGCAGAACTCCTTCCGGAGGAGGCCTGGAGCTATGACCTTACCCTTGGTCATCACTTCCTTGACGGAGCACTCAATGCAGAAGTCAGCCTTTTCTACACCAACGGTTCAAATATCATAGAAGTTGTGCGTGAGAACGGCCGTCCTCAGAATCGCAACGTGGGCGCCTTCACAAACAAGGGCGTTGAGGTTGCCGCAGACTGGCGTATAGTTCCTTCGTTGTACTTCAACGCCAACTACAGTTACCTGAATATGGATACCATCTATACCGGCGCACCTGTACATAAGGCATACGCAGGCTTAGAATGGACTCCCGGACGCTTCAGCGCAAGCGTAGGCGCTATGGGTATCAAGGGCCTTTATCTGTCCACTGGTGACAATGCCGTAACAAGTGATTATGTAGATCTGAAAGCCCGCGTAGGCTACCGCGTGAATGACTGGCTTCAGGTATTCGTACGCGGAATCAACCTTCTGAATCAGGACTACCAGACAATGCTGGGCTATCCCGAGCCGAGCATCACCGTCCTGGGCGGAATTGCAATTTCGAAATAAAAGGGCTAGAAGTGCCTGAATCCCATAAAATCCTGGCTGGAACCTTCCCAGACCAGGGTTTTTTGTTCTGTGATGCGGCCTATCACATAGTAAGGAACTGAAGGCTCAGTACCGGGGGCCATTGTGAAGAGGAGTTCGTAGTCCTCGCCGCCGGTGAGGGCAAGGGTGACTGCGTCCCAGCCTTGCTGGGCGCACACCTGGCGCAACTCGGCGGAAAGAGGGACGTCCTGGGTGCGCACCGTCGCGCCCACGTCTGAAGCCTTGAGGATGTGGCGGAGGTCGGAGGCTACGCCGTCCGATATGTCCATCATCGCGTGGACGCCGGGGGTGGCGGCAAGGGCCAGGCCCTCGCGAATGCGAGGCACGGGCCTGTAGTGCCGTTGCACTAGTGCCTCGGCGTCATGGCCGGCTTGACCGGCCATCTGAGATGCCCGATCGAGTCGGGCATGACGTTCAGAAAGGGCATGACGTTCAGAAAGGGCATTACGTTCGATGATAAGTTTCAGGCCGGCGGCGGAGTCGCCGAGCGGGCCGGTCACGCAGATAAGGTCTCCCGGAATGGCATCGCTGCGCTTGCGTGACCGGCCGCGTTCGCACTGGCCAATCACGGTGACATTGATGGCGATGCCATCCTGCGAGGTGGTGGTGTCGCCTCCCAGCAGGGGAGCGCCGCAGAAGTCGGAGCACTCCTTGTAGCCGGCCAGGAAGGCGTCCATCCAGTCGCTGTCAAGGCCTTTGGGAAGGCCCAGCGACAGGAAGGACCCCGCGGGCCGGCCGCCCATCGCGGCAATGTCGCTGAAGTTGACGGCAGCGCTCTTCCAGCCCAGCAGGCGGGCGGGGATGTCGCCCCTGAGGAAGTGGGTGCCTTCCAGCAGCATATCGGTGCTCACCAGGGTCTCCATCCCGCCGGCCTGCGGCAGTACGGCGCAGTCGTCCCCTATGCCCTGGACTCCGTCCGGCAAGGGGCCCCCCAGCGCCTCCTTGATGCGCTCTATAAGGCCGAATTCTCCCAGTTCCTTCAAATCCATATAAAACAAAGATAATCCCTTTTGGGGATTATTAAAAATTAATTATTTATATTTGAAGATGATGCCAAAAGCACATTGGACAAAAACTAATAACTGAAAAAATATGCTAAAGAAAACCCGAATTGCTTTGGCGGCCATCTTTTTCATTGCAATCTCCCTGCTCTTCCTGGGCATCAGCGGAGAATTGACAAAATGGTTCGGATGGATGCCAAAGTTCCAGTTCCTCCCGGCCGTGCTGGCAGTCAACGTGGGAGTCATCCTGCTCCTGATTGTGGTTGCTCTCCTTTTCGGCCGTTGTTACTGCTCAATCGTCTGTCCTATGGGCGTTTACCAGGACATAGTTTCCTGGCTGAGCAGCAAGCGCAAAGGCAAGAAGATGCGCTTCTCCTATAAGAAAGAGATCAAATGGCTCCGTTACGGAGTATGGGCTCTCTTCGTAATCGCTCTCATTGCCGGAATCCAGGTGTTCGTCGCCGTTCTGGCACCTTACAGCGCTTATGGTAGGATGCTCCGCACTGCAGTGGCCCCGGCTTCCACCGGAACAATCATCATCGCCATAATTACCTTCCTGGTAGTTACCATCCTGGCGTGGATTGGCGGCCGCACATACTGCAACAGCATCTGCCCGGTAGGAACAACGCTGAGTTTCTTCTCACGCTTCGCAATGTTCCGCCAGATGATCGACGCGGACAAATGCAAGGGTTGCCGCGCCTGCGAGAAGCAGTGCAAGGCCTCCTGCATTGACATCGCCAACAAGAAGATCGACTACAGCCGCTGCGTAGATTGCTTCAACTGCGTAGAGAACTGCAAGTTCGGTGCTCTCACCTATGGCAAGGCCTGGGGAAGCAAGATTGCCGGTCAAGCCGGCAATGACGCAAGTGCCGGCAATGACGCAAGTGCCGGCAATGACGAGACTCGTCATGCCCGACCTGATCGGGCATCTGAGGCCTCCAAGGTAGATGCCGGACGCCGCGCTTTTATGACATCGTCCGCAATCGCCGTCACCGCAGCCACCATTGGCGCGCAGGAGAAGAAGTTGGACGGAGGCCTCGCTGAGATCATCGACAAGCAGGCTCCTGAGCGCACTGCGCCCCTCACTCCGTTCGGCTCCGACAGCATAAAGGATTTCTACCGTCATTGCACCGCTTGCCAGCTGTGCGTAGCCAACTGCCCCAACCACGTCCTTCGTCCTTCTACGGATCTTGGACGATTCATGCAGCCTGAGATGAGCTATGAGAACGGCTACTGCCGTCCGGAGTGCACCAAGTGCTCCCAGGTATGCCCTGCAGGGGCCATCAAGCCTATCACCCCTCAGGAGAAGACTCAGTTCCATATCGGAGTCGCCACGGTAGACCGCAGCCTCTGCGTAGTGGAACGCGACGGCGTCTCCTGCGGCAACTGCGCCCGTCACTGTCCTGTAGGCGCCATAATGATGGTGCCCAAGGAGCCCGGCAACAGGCGTTCTCCCCAGATCCCTACAGTGGACGAGGCCAAGTGCATCGGATGCGGTGCCTGTGAGAATCTCTGTCCTTCACGCCCGTTCAGCGCTATCCACGTAAACGGACTTCAGGTTCACATTAAAGACTAGCAGCAATGGAAGACAACAAGAACATAAGCAGAAGAGATTTCATCAAGGTAGCCGGCGCCGGCGCGCTGGCAGTCGGAGCAGCGGCCTGCGCTCCCAAGAGCAAGGCTCCGGTCGTAACGGCATCTGCCCACCAGACCGGTGACGGCGAAATGGAATACCGCATAAACAACAAGAACGGAGACAAAGTCTCCCTCCTTGGCTACGGCTGTATGCGCTGGCAGATGAAACGGGACGAGAGCACCGGTCGCCAGATAGTGGACCAGGACTCTGTCAATGCACTGGTAGACAGAGCTATGGCCGGGGGAGTGAACTACTATGACACTTCTCCCGCCTACCTCCAGGGCCAAAGCGAAAAAGCTGCCGGAATAGCCCTCAGCCGCTATCCCCGCAAGTCGTTCTACATAGCTACCAAGCTGTCCAACTTCAACAACGCCACGCCGGAAGCATCACTGCAGATGTACAGGGATTCCTTCGACCAGCTGCAGACTGACTACTTCGACTATTACCTGATGCACGGTATCGGAAGCGGCGGCTTCAAAGCCTTCAGCGACCGCTATGTTTCAAACGGAATGATGGACTTCCTGATGAAGGAGCGCGAGGCCGGACGCATCCGCAACATGGGCTTCTCCTTCCACGGAAGGCAGGAGGAGTTCGACGAACTCATCAAGACCAACGAGCAGTACCACTGGGACTTCGTCCAGATAGAGATGAACTACATTGACTGGCGCTATGCAAATGCCAGCAACACCAATGCAGAATACCTTTACGAGCAGTTGGACAAAATGGAGATACCTATCACAGTAATGGAGCCGCTCCTTGGAGGTCGTCTTTCCTCCGTTCCGGAGAACGTCGCCAAGAGGTTCAAGGAGCGTGACCCGGACGCTTCCATCCCGTCCTGGGCATTCCGCTTCGTAGGATCTCATCCCCGCGTGCTCACCGCCCTCAGCGGAATGACATATATGGAACACCTCGAGGACAACCTCAAGACTTTCCGCGGGTTCCACCCGATGTCAGAAGAAGAGCTCGAGTTTATGAACGAGCAGGCCATCCTCTATTCAGAGTTCCCTATGATCAACTGCACGCACTGCAACTACTGTATGCCTTGTCCTTACGGAATCAACATTCCCGAGATATTCGCATACTACAACAAGTGCGTTACCGAGGAGAAATACCCTCAGAGCAGGGAACAGGACAACTACAAGAAACTTCGCAAGGAGTATCTGCGCAACTATGACAAGGCTGTACCTACACTCCGTCAGGCAGACCACTGCATAGGCTGCCGCCAGTGTATGCCGCACTGTCCACAGAGCATACCAATCCCGCAGGAACTCCAGCGTATTGACCGCTACGTAGAATCCCTGAAACAGGATACCCTGTAATAAAAAACTCCCCGCCAATACAGCGGGGAGTCTTTTATCCGTTTATCTTTTGAAGTATTTCCCTTGCTTCTGTCAGGAGGTCATACAGGGCGTCCTGGGATAGCACGCCTCTTTTTATCTCTTTGGGGATCCTGCCCTTTTCGTCAGCCTCGTAATCTTTAAGCCACTGGCCGGAATCCATATACTCCTGAAGCACGCCGAAATTCTCCCTGAGGCCGCCTTCCTCCTGAAGAGCCTCCTCCAGAGCGCGTACCATCCTTTCCAGGCTGTCGAAGCGCTCTTCCATCTGCTGAATCCTTTCTATGGCTTTCTTACTCATAACAAGTTCATTTCTTCAATAAAGGTAGGAATTAAAACTAGTAATCATTACCTTTGGGCAGCAAAAAATCACCAAGATGAAAAAGTATTCAATTATCGCACTCATCGCCTGCGTAGCGTTAATGAGTGCTTGCGGCCCCAAAGATCCGGGCCTCAAAGACGCTTACAAGAAATATTTCAAGATTGGAGTAGCCGTTACCGAGCGTAACGTGCAGGACCCCGACCAGGCAGCCCTCATTCTCAAGGAGTTCAACAGCATCACCGCAGAAAACTGCATGAAACCCGGTGAACTTCACCCTGAGCCCGGTGTGTGGAACTTTGAGAAAGCCGACATCATTGCAAACTTCTGCCGCGAGCACGGCATCAAGATGCGCGGCCACAACCTTGTATGGCACAGCCAGTTTGCAACCTGGATGTTCACAAAACACGACGCCAACGGCAACCCCGTAGTAGAACTTGACGCTAAAGGCGACACCGTATGGGTAGAGAGGCGCTCGTTCCGTCGTCCCGCCCCCGGCGAGACTCCTTCCTTCACTCCCGGCTCAATGCCTCCTATGGAGGTCACAATGGTACCCAAGTACGTGGCAGCCAGCAAGGAAGAGTTCTACGATTCCCTCAAGGTGCATATCCAGACAGTCGTAAACCGCTACAAGGATGTCGTATACTGCTGGGATGTAGTAAACGAGGCAATGAGCGACTCTGACAACATCAATGCTTCATACGAAGATTCATTCCGCAAGTCACAGGCCTACCAGCTCTGCGGCGACGAGTTCATCAAGAACGCCTTCATCTGGGCTCACGAGGCAGATCCCAACTGCGGCCTGTTCTACAACGACTACAGCGCCTGGACTCCCGCAAAGAGGACCTATATCTACAATATGGTAAAGAAACTCCAGTCAGAGGGCGCCCCTATCACCGGAATCGGTATGCAGGGCCACTACAACATCTTTGACAATCCTACTCTGGAGGATTTCGAGAAGGCCATCAATATGTACCTCGAGCTCGTAGACGACATCCAGATCACTGAGTTCGACATCCGCATCAACGAAGAGGCCGGCGGCGGACTCCAGTTCAGCCGTGGCGAAGGTCAGCAGTATACCGAAGAGATTCAGAAGAAGCAGGAGCAGAAGTACAAAGACCTCTTTGCCATTATGCGCAAGTACAGCAAGAACATCTCCAGCGTAACCTTCTGGAACGTCAGCGACCGCGACTCCTGGCTCGGTGCCAACAACTACCCGCTCCTGTTCGACAGCGAGTACCAGCGCAAGCCCGTTTATTACACAGTCCGCGACTTCAAGAAGAACAAGTAAGAGCTGACAGTTATTCCAGATATTTATCCAGGAAGGCCGCCATCCGGGCGTTAACCTCCTTGGATTCAGATAGACCAGGGTTGGATACGTTATGTACGTGTCTGACCCTTCTGTCATTAGAGTCTATGTCCACAAAGTCCAGCGGACGGGACAGCGAGTCGCAATCTGCCTTCAGCAGAAGGGATTCCGAACGAATGAAGTCGTGCTTGCAAGTAGAGAGGAAAAGCGGACCTGAGTAGGTGCCGATGTATGTTCTCGGAGAGAGGGTCTTCATCAACTCCTTGTCCTTGTACCTGGGTCCCATAAACCAGGCTATAGTGCTCTCAGCCAAGGATTCCACCTCTGGGAACATTGCATAATCATAAGCTGGGCAATTGAGCAGGACGCCGCGGGAGCGGAATACCTTGGGGCGAATGGGCATCGATTTGTTCTCAATGCCTTCGGCCATATAGAGCGCGAGGTGCCCTCCTGCGGAATCGCCCGTAAGGAACATCCTGTCAGGATTGAGCCCCAGCTCCCGGGCGTGTGTGGCCAGATAGTCCAGTCCCGCAGCGCAGTCAGAAAGCTCGTCGGCCACGTCGCGCGTTCCGTCGTTGAGGCGATATTCAAGAAGGACCACGTCGTAGCCTTCCTTCAGGAAGTAGGACGCAAAGCGGCGCTTGTTCTCCCTCCTGCCTGCAACGTAGAACCCTCCGTGAATGTCCACCAGCACGGCGTCCTTACGTACAGAATCCTTGGCGTAATATATGTCCAGCACCTGCGCCGGATCCCCGTCCTGGACGTAGGGGAGACCAATCCTCTTTTCCAGCGAATCGGCAAACGCCACCTTCGTAGATACCTTCATTGACTTGCTCAAAGCCACCTGAAGCATTGGCTTGGTAACCTTGAAGCTGCACCCGGTGAGCCCCATCAAAAGGGAAAGGAACAATATTACAAGTCCGGAACGTCTCATATGATCAATCATCCAAAAAACAACAACCAAATGTACAAATAATAACCTTTCCCATACAAATCTCATACTAATCTCAAACAAATCATTCTATTGTCAAGACTTGACAAATTTGAACCCTAACTTCGCGACAGCAAGACAGAAATCCCTACAACTATGCAATCAGAATTATTTCAATATGATGCGCTGACCCTGCACCCGCAGGTGGCGGCAATGCAGCAGGAGCTGAAAGAACTGCGCGAGCAGTCCGCCCGGCTCTTCGCCCAGGCGGAATATATGCAGTTCGAAGAGCGCCCCATGCTCAACTCCCTGTTCGAAGCCTCCGTAGGCACCCTCCTCTTCGAGGAATTCAAACTCTGCATCCAGATCAAACTCACCCAGTTGGAGATCAACCTGGTGCAGGCCTACATCAACCACAACGCCCCCATAGACCACGACCGCATCCATACGCAAGTCAAGGCTGCGCAGCAGGAGTACCAGGCCCGCATAGAACAGAAGGAAGCCGAACTCAAGAAGGCTGAAGACTATCTCAACTCACCTTGTCTCAGCAAGGAAGAGACCACGGAACTCAGGGACCTCTACCGGATGATAGCCAAGGCCCTCCACCCTGACCTCCACCCAGACCAGAGCAGGGAAGAGTGCGACCTCTTCATCAAGGCCGCCAGCGCCTACCGCGTAGGAGACCTCCAGACCCTCCGCCAGATAGCCCTCCTCATCCATACAAACAGCCCCGACGCCCTCAACTGCCTCCCAGACCAAGACCTCCTCACCCTCATAGAAAAGGCCAAGGAATCCATAGCCATCTTCCAAGAACGCATAGACCTTATGAACGAGCAGTTCCCCTTCATCTACCGCGACAAAATCCTCGACCCCCAGTGGATCAAAGAGCAGCAGGAAGAACTCAAAGAACGCATAAAAAAGGCCTCCGCACGCCTGAAAGAACTCCAAGACTATCTAATGATACTCAAATTATGGAATCCGGACTCATCAAGCTAAACCCCCAGCTGATGTCCATCCTCCAAAACAACGGAGGACAGGACATCATACCTTTCCAAAGGGAGATATTCGTTATGAACGTCTATGTAGCCGGCACCGGTTACTGCAAGAACATAGAAGAACTCCAGCAAGACATTGAGACCAACACCAACCTGACAATGCGCCGCCAGCCCGACAACGAGGTTGACCAATACGCCATAGGCCTCTACCACCACCAACACCGTATAGGCTGGGTCCCTATGAAAAACAACCTGGTCATGGCCCGCCTCATGGACGCCGGCAAGATGTTCACCTGCAAAGTGGTCAAAGTCAACCGCAAAGACCCCTCCTGGCCCCGCATCAACGTCAGCATCTATATGGTGGATTAAAAAATAAGAGAACAACCAACCCAAAACATGGACGAAAAAGAATACATCCAATCCTACGGCTTCCAACCCGAAGACCTCACAGAGGACGAACTCCAACAAGTCCGCAACGAACTCCAAGCAATCCAATCCGGCAAGATCATCCTTGACGGCGTCCTCGCGTTTAAGATAATTGCCCCTTCTTCAGGGAGTTCTGTAAGTAATGATATTAGAACCTTGAAATGAACGATATAATCTATATCAATACAAGTCGTCAAATGAGCAGAGATGATGAACCGTATGAAATCGAATGAATAATTGTTTTAGCTGATAAAATTATTCTTGAGATTAGGATAACAAATACCTTAAACACAATAGTAAACGAAGAATAAAAACGTTATATTTGTTTAACTAAGCGGTATAGTTTTTCATGGCAAAAAAGGATGCGGTTAAGTCTATAGACTCTGTGTCAGACCTCTTCAATTTTTTGTATGAGGCCTGTAACATCTTGAGAGGCCCGATCGGACAAGATAGTTTCAAGGAATATGTTACCCCAATTCTCTATTACAAGAGGATTTCTGACGTCTGGGATGAGGAGACCGAACAGGCGCTTGCCGAATCTGGTGGGGATGTGGAATACGCATCACTCCCGGAGCTCCAT
>JAFRXC010000031.1 GCA_017437825.1 Bacteroidales bacterium | reverse complement strand
TCCGGGTATGAACACCGTCGTTTGTTCAGTAGCCAAGACATTCCTCAACAACGGTTTCCGCGTAATAGGCCTTCACGAAGGCTACAGCGGCCTTTTCAGCAAGAATCCCCGTTACGAAGACCTGGACTTCTTCAAGGCCGACAGGTTCTTCAACAAGGGAGGCTCCTACCTTCAGATGAGCCGCTTCAAACCTACTGACGCAGACTTCGAGAACAACTTCAACCTGAGCCTTTTCCAGGACAACAACATCAAGTTGCTCGTCACAGTGGGAGGAGACGATACGGCTTCCACGGCAAACCGCATTGCAAAGTTCCTTACTGCCAAGAATTTCCCCATTAAGAACATCCACGTTCCCAAGACCATAGACAACGACCTTCCTCTTCCGGGCAATGCCCCTACCTTCGGATTCAACTCCGCTAAGGACGAGGGAGCACATCTTGCCCGCACAATCTATGAGGATGCCCGCACATCCGGCAACTGGCTGCTCATCTCAGCAATGGGCCGCAGCGCAGGCCACCTTGCCCTGCATATCGGCGAGGCCACCCATTGCCCTATGACCATCCTCCCGGAGATGTTCAACAAGACCGAAATCACCGTGGACAAGATTATCAAGCTCACCCTCTCCGCCATCATCAAGAGGAAGATCCTTGGAATCGGCTACGGAACCGTAGTAGTTGCCGAGGGTGTTTTCCACGACCTTGACGCAGAAGACCTCAAGGCTACAGGCGTACATATGAGCTACGACGAGCACGGACATCCTGAGCTCGGCAAGATCAGCAAGGCCGTCCTGTTCAACGACATCCTTGAGAAGGAGTACAAGAAACTCGGACTCAAGGTCAAGACCCGTCCGGTAGAGATCGGTTACGACGTACGCTGCCAGGATCCTATCGCATTCGACCTCACATACTGCACCCAGCTTGCAATGGGAGTTTACGAACTCTACGCAAAGGGAGAGACAGGATGTATGGTTTACGTTGACGCTTACGGCGAGCCCCATCCGCTTTACCTGAAAGACCTCCAGGACGAGAGCGGCAAGATTCCTCCGCGCAGGGTGGACATCGACGGCGGTATCGCCCAGAACTACTACAAGAATATCTGCCACTACATCACTCCGGAAGACTACGAGGCCGCCAAGGCTTTCGTGCCGGATCCTGAAAAATATGATTTCAAAAAAATCCTGAATTGGGATTAATTAAACAAAAATTACTATCTTTAAGCACTTTATCGAACTAATCACAACTTAATAATAGTTAAAACCATGGGAAAATTTGAAATCAAGATCAGGAAGGACGGAGATTTCCAGTTCAACCTCAAGGCCGGCAACGGAGAGGTCATCCTCACCAGCGAGGGCTACACAACAAAGGCAGCTTGCCTCAACGGAATCGAGTCAGTAAGGAAGAACTCAGCTGACGACAGCAAGTTCGAAGTTCTCGAGGCAAAGAACGGAAAGATGTACTTCCGCCTCAAAGCCGGGAACGGCCAGGTTATCGGCGCAAGCCAGATGTATGCTTCCAAAGAGACCGCAAAGAAGGGTATCGCTTCTGTAAAGAGGAATGCTCCCGAGTCTCCTATCGTAGAGATCGAGCCGGCTCCCGAGGCTTAAAGCCTGATGATATTCCCTCCGAAAGGAGGAATGGAAAGATTGATACGGCTGACATATCCCGGAATGAAAACGGGTATGTCAGCCTTCTCTTTTGTAAAGTTGGCGCCCAGCAAGAAGGTGCCTCTTTCTGATATGCGCATCCAGATATAGTGGCTGTCCACCCTGAAACCGGGGGAGTCCAGGTTGCAGTATACCAGGTCGTACGTGGCGCCCCAGTCGGGGGCGGCCGCCATCAGTCCGCGGAACACGGCCAGGGTGGCACGCTCATCGTCCTTGAGCCCCTCTCCGGTATGGATGTATTGGTATAGACGCTGAAGCGAAGGTATCTCCACCTTGTTGAAGATCGAAGTCCTGTGGTCCTCAGTGTCCAGGGCGCCTTCTCCGATTTCCTCCCCGAAATAGAGCATGAAAGGAGCCCTGTTGAGGAGCAGGGAGACGAACAGGGCGGGGTAGGCCTTGGGCAGCCTGGGTTCGTCGTGGTTCTCCAGGAAATTGAGCATACGGGGCTGCAAGTCCTGCAGGAACTGCCAGTTCCAGGATATCTTGCGGGCGTTGCCGTGACCGTCCAGAAGTTCCTTGAGTATGTCGTACAGGCCGGATTTGTCGTAGAGGAGGTCGAAACCCACGTCGTGAGCGTATCTGCGGTACTTTTCCCTTGTATATACTTCCGCTATGAACATAATGTGGGGGAAGCGTTGCCTGACTCCGGCTATGAGCCATTTGAGGAACTCGGGAGGCACCATCTCCACCATATCGCAGCGGAAGCCGTCCACTCCCTTACCAGCCCAGAAAAGGAGGATGTCAAGCATCTTGTCCCAGTTGGGCCTGTATCCATAGTCTATCTTGAGGGTGTCGGACCAGTCGTAGTCGTAGTATCCGCAGGTCTTTATCCCTCCACGCGAGTCTGAATAATCCGGAGAAATATGGTTGGGAACGAAGTCTATGATCACCTTCAGGCCGGCCTTGTGCGTGCGGTCTACAAGGGCTTCGAAATCCTTCATCCGGTTTCCCTCATCCTCGCTGAGATAGGGATTGACGTCATAGTAATCGCAGATGGAGTAGGGGGATCCGGGATTTCCCTTGACATAGGGCTTGCCGGTGGAATGCCGGATGATTCCAGTGTACCAGACGTGGGTTATGCCCAGCGTCTTGAAATAATCCATGCACTGGGTGTCTATCTGCTGAAGGGTGCCGTTTCCCCACAGCCTGGGAAGCATCTGGTATATTATCATAGCCTGCGCCTGAATTCAGATAGGGTTATGGCCGTGGCCACGGCCACGTTGAGGGATTCTGCGGTTGGGCCGTTGCTGAAAGATGGAATCAGCAGCCTGCGGTCCACCTCTTCAGCAACCTCCTGGCTTATGCCTGCCGACTCATTTCCCATTATGACCAGGCCTTCTTTCGAAAGCGCCTGCCCATATATGTCCTGCCCGTCCAGGAACGTCCCGTATACCGGTAGTCCGGCCTCCTTGAAACGCCTGCAAAGACGGGGTATGTCGCAATAGACAACCTTCTTGCGGAATATGGCTCCCATGGTGGCCTGAACCGTCTTGGGATTGTACAACTCCACCGAGTCACGGGATGCGTATATGATATCCGCCCCGAACCAGTCAGCCAGCCTTATGATGGTTCCGAAATTGCCTGGGTCGCGCACGCCGTCAAGGGCGAGGCAGAGGCCTCCGCATTCAGGGGCGTCATCCAAAGGCTTAGCCTTGACCACTGCGAGCACGGGGGAGGGGCTGCTCAACTGGGAGATTCGCGCCATTGCGTCGTAGCCTATCTCATCCCTGCGCCAAACCTCCACCACCTGGAAATCCGATTCCAGGGCCTCGGAAACCATCTTTTCTCCTTCCACTACAAACAAGCCGGTCTCGTCCCGGTACTTCTTTGCAGAAAGCGCCCGGATGGCCTTTATGTGATTAGCGGAAAGAATGTTGCCCATCGCCTGTTTACGAGTAAACAAATTTAACTACAATTCTTCATTTAAATGCCATATTATATGCTTTTTCTTGTAAATTTGTATGATTATGCATATGCGTAAAGGTTCCGGTAAATACATCCTTGCACTATGCGGAGCAGCAATCTTCATTGCATCCTGCTCCAATGCCCGCTATCTCGAACAGGATGGCGTCCATTACCTTGTCAGCAACAAGGTAAAGTTTACCGAGCACACCGACCTTGCCACTTCTGACATCACGCCTTACATAAAGCAGGAACCTCCAGGGGGACTCAAGCTTTCCCGCAAGAAAAGGGTGGAGTACAGCCAGGAACTGGCAGAAGCCTCCTGCAAAAGCATCGCAGACCACCTTGAATACCTGGGCTATTACAAATCTGTTGTAGAGCCTCTGACGGTATACAAGAAGAACAAGGCTAACGTTACTTACTTCGTGACCCCTGGCACCAGGTACAAGATTTCTGAGATCAACTACAAGCTGCCTCAGGGTTCTTCCCTTGAAGCCGATTTCCTGGACGACGTACCCAACGTGTCAGTGAAAGTGGGGGACTACCTGTCCGAGGCATCCCTCGAGGCCGAGGCCGCCCGCAGCGTGGCGTACCTTCACTCCAAGGGATACTACAGCCTGAACGCAAACTTCTACTCGTTCGAGGCCGACACCCTGTCCGGGCCGGACAGCGCCATCCTGGAAATGAGGGTCAACGAATACACCCGAAACCAGACTCCGTCCGAAGGCCGGATGCACGAGATCTTCACCATTGGCGACGTAACCTTCTCATACCCAGAAGGGCTCAAGTTCCACAACAACATCCTCAAGAGTCTCAATACCATAAAGCCGGGTGCGATATATGACGCCAACGAGGTCAACACCACCTATTCCCGTCTCTCCGCCCTCAAGGTTTTCAGCGGCGTAGGTATAGAACTGTCAGAGGCCGAGAACAACAAGGTCAACTGCGCAATAAACCTGATCCCTTCCAAGCTGCAGGGATTCAAGGTCAACTGGGAATCGTCCTTCAACTCATCCGGACTGCTGGGAATATCACCGCAGCTGAGCTACTACCACAAGAGCATCTTCCACGGGGGAGAGTGGCTGAACCTGGCCTTTATGGGCAATTTCCAGCGCAAGTTCAAGAGCAACATACGTTCTGAAGAATTCGGAGTATCCGCAGGACTCAGTCTGCCCCGTTTCCTGGGTCTCCCTTACGAGTACTTCAAGGGGCCCAACGTACCCAGGACGGAAATAAACACATCATACAACTACCAGTCCAGGCCGGAGTACAAGCGCCATCTGTTCTCCACCTCATACGGCTATTCCGGATACATACTCAAAGGACTCTCGTACCAGTTCTATCCGTTGCAGCTCAATATGGTGAGACTCAACAATATAGACCCTGATTTCTACGAGAGCATCTCCTCCAATCCGTTCATGAAGTATTCCTACCAGAATCACCTGGACGCAGGTATGGGAGGCGTACTCTACTATACCAGCAACTCAGACCTCGTTCCCAAGACTTCCTATCATTACGTGAGGATGTCCCTGGACCTCTCAGGAAACTTGCTGTACCTGTTCAGACGGGCAATGAAAGAAGAACCCAACGGACAGAAGACCATCTTCGGAACACCGTTCTCCCAGTATGTCCGTTCCGAGATCTCTTTCGGCAAGACCTGGCGCCTGGGGCGCGACAACAAGCACGCGCTGGCAACACGCCTGCTGGTAGGGGCGGGCCTCGCATACGGAAACTCATCGTCTCTTCCTTTCGAGAAGCAGTTCTACAGCGGAGGCGCCAATTCCCTCAGAGGCTGGCGTTCAAGGGCTGTGGGTCCCGGAGATTCCAAGCTCAACCAAGTGTTCATAATCCCCAGCCAGACAGGAGATTTCAAGCTGGAGGCCAACATAGAATACCGTTTCCCTGTAGTATGGAAAATAGAAGGTGCGCTTTTTGCTGAAACCGGAAACGTATGGACCTGGAAATCGGACAACCCGGGCGAACGCCTGACAGGGGAGTTCTACAAGGCTCTTGCCGCAGACTGGGGCACGGGCGTCAGGGTGGACCTCAGTTTCATAGTACTCCGACTGGACCTCGGTTTCAGGCTGCACGATCCCGCACGCGAACCCGGACTCCGTTGGGTAGGCCCTATGGGTTGGTTCAAGTCTGACGGATGCGCCCTTCACTTCGGTGTTGGATATCCTTTCTAGTTGATAGGTAAAATATTGGAAATTAAATTGTTATGAAAAAAATACTTTTATCGGTCCTGTTTATCTCGCTTGTCATCCCGGCTTTCTGCCAGAACGACAACCAATATGAGGAAATCCTCAAGGACCTGAAAGAAGACATAAAGGAAGCCGTAGATAACCCGGATGAAAATGATTACACTCCGCTTCTGTGGGAATCGGACGACCGTATGTTCAGACTTTACACGGTATCCCACATCGGCTACGGCCTCTATTGCATCAGCAACTCCAACTTCGTGCCCGCCATGTCGGGAGAATTTTTCGTCAACCTCGTCCGTCTGGGGTTCTATCCTGTGGACGACTGGGGACTTGAGATGAACCTTGACTTCGGGCACAACGCCTTGAGGTCCATGGAGTCAGTCCTCCTGCTGGACGACCAGAGGGAAGTGTACGCTGTGCCAGCTCAGGAATTCCATCCTTCGAACGCCCGCAGGACTCGCAGCTCTCTGGAATTCTACAGCGTAAACATACCTTTCCTGGTAAAGTACGACTACGGAAACCTGAGTTTCGGACTAGGAACTGAAATAAGCATGAATCTGGCAGGCCGTGCAAAATACAAGTACAACACGGGCCACGACACATACAGTTTCGTAGGAAAGAGAGCCGCCATAAACACTTTCACATACGCATTTGCGGCAACGGCCTCTTATTACGACCTGGGTCTCTTCGTAAAATGGTATCCCAAACACGCAGGCATCCTGTCCGGCAGGAACCTGGATATGAAGAAGGGGTACGTCTCTATTGGAATTTCTTTCGGTTTATAAGAGAGCACACGTTCTCTACGTGATGCGTGTGGGGGAACATGTCCACAGGCTGCACGTCCGTTATCTTGTAGTGCGCGCTGAGCAAATTGAGGTCCCTGGCCTGTGAAGCCGGGTTGCAGCTGACGTACACAATGCGGTCCGGCGCCGCGTCCAGGATTACTCTGGCCACGTCAGGATGGATTCCTGCACGGGGAGGATCCAGTATGATCACGTCAGGTCTGCCGTGTTCCTGGATGAATTTGTCGGTAAGGACGTCCTTCATGTCTCCGGCAAAGAATTCACAGTTGTCTATTCCGTTGTTAGAGGCGTTTTTCCTGGCGTCTTCGATGGCTTCGGGCACATACTCTATACCTATCACCTTAGAGGCCTTGGAGCTCACGAATTGGGCTATGGTGCCCGTTCCGGTGTAAAGGTCGTAAACCACCTCGGAGCCGGTGAGTGCAGCAAAATCGCGGGCAGTGCAGTAAAGCTTGTATGCCTGCGCCGTATTGGTCTGGTAAAACGACTTGGGGCCTATCTTGAATGACAGGTTCTCCATCTTCTCGTAGATGGCGTCGTCACCTCTGAACAGGATGGGATCCTGGTCCGCTATGGAGTCGTTCAACTTGGTGTTCACTATGTAATACAGCGACGTTATCTGCGGGAATCTGTCGCAGACAGCCTCCAGAAGGGGAGTGCGGGTGGAGGGGTCGTCAGCGGCGAACACCACTATCAACATCACGTCGCCTTGCTGGTTGTTGCGGATGACCAGGTTGCGCATATAGCCTTTGTTCTGGCGGATGTCGTAGAACTCCAGGCCGTGTTTTATAGCATAATCCTTTATGAAAAGACGGATTTCGTTGGAAGGGGAGTCCTGCAGCCAGCAGTGCTCTATGTCAAGCACGCGGTCAAAGTATCTGCCCACGTGAAAACCGAGGCCAATTAGCTCATTTTCAGGCAGTTGCTCTATATATACAGGATTTTCGAACCAACGGCGGCTGCTGAATGTGAATTCCAGTTTGTTACGATAATACCTGTTTTTGTCAGAGCCAATCACGGGCTTGATCTCAGGCACTTCAAGATGTCCTATGCGGACCAGTTGGTCGTAAACCTGCTGGCGTTTGGCCTCCAGTTGCATCTCGTAAGGAAGATGCTGCCAGCGGCAGCCTCCGCATATTCCGAAGTGGCTGCAGAAAGGATCAAGCCTCTGGGGGGACGGCTGTATGAGTTTGGCTACGTGACCTTCCATGTAGTTTTTCTTTTTCTTGGTTACGCGGATATCGACCACATCGCCAGGAACAGCGTACTCTACAAAAACTACCATACCGTCAATATGGGCAAGAGCCTTGCCCTCGGCGGCTACGGCTTCGATTGTAACGGAAGGGAACAGCAGATCTACTTTCTTTCTCATTGTCCGTACAGGTAAGTTAACATAATATAAATTGTGTAACAAAAGGGCTACAAAGTCAGGGACAGGCCAAATACCAGTCCCAGCGTACTTCTGTCACTGCGTCTCAGCACCTCCTGCGGCACCGGCGTATGCGTGTATTTGTCATATATTGCCAACGGATGGTCTGCCGCGTACTGCAGCGCCAGAAATCCGTCAAGGCAGAAATTTTTATAAATAGGAATTCTGTATCCTGTTCCCGCCTTGGCAATGATCAACGGTTTCCTGTTGAACGATCCTTTTAGCGGAAACGCGCTTCCTGCGTCCAGGAATACTTTCCAGCCGGCATTGTCACAACCTTTGAAGAAATACGTCGTTCTCAGCGAGTATGGGATGACTTTTCGCGATTCGAAAACTGACGTATAACCAGTAAATACAGCCGCTGTAAGATTACTCCCGATGTTCACGCCGGCATTCAACATAAAGACTCCGCAGGAATGAAGTTCGAAAACAGTATTTGAATCATGGACTCGGACGCCGTCAGTCGTGAAATAATTGAAGGTGTGAGAATCTAGGAAAACGCCCGAATAACCCCATTCGATGCCCCAGGTAAAACGCGTCTGAGCCTGCATTGCCAAAGGCATGCAAGCAATAATTAAAATTTTTAATAATTTATTGATTTTCAGCACTTTACCTATCACTTAAACCGATAACTGATACTTAATACTGGCATCCAGGCCTGATACAAACCGTTCTTATACAGCGACAAGGTGGTCTGCGAATGCATTTTCATATGCAATGCCAGGTCTGCCTGAAGGAATATGCATACGGCAAAGGAAGACGGGAAATCAAATCTGACGCCGGCATCGCCGCTTACTCCGGCAGCGAAGCCCTGCCGGACGTCCCTGTCCATCACATATCCGGCCATCAGTCCCGGCCCGGCGAAAAGGCTGTATGTCGCATCCCCTTCCCCGAGACTCCCCTGCTTAAGTACCACGTTATGAAGGAAACTGAACCTGATTCCAGGTACGGACGCCTTTAGCGAAGATATGCCGTAGATGTCGGCATAGAAGCCGAAAGAATTGAATCCGCGCCCAGTCCAGAGGAAGTCGGCGAATACTCCGAAACCTTTTGGGGAATGGATTGTCCCCCAATATACGTCCCCCTCCCCTGTCGGATGTGCTGACAGGCTCAGAGGCATAAAAAGCAAGGCTGCCATCACTAGCGCCTTTGTCAAGTCAGGTTTCATGGACACGTCTGAAGCATTCATAGCAAATATAGCCATATTATTTGATTTTACCCGAAATTTCGTACCTTTGGAAGACTAAAACAAAACCTAACATTTATGTCTGTTACTGTCAAGAAAGTAGAGAGCAAGAAGGACCTTAAGACATTCATAGATTTCCCCAACAGGCTTTATCAGGACAACGCTTATTTCTGTCCAAAGCTTTATATGGACGAGGTCGGCACTCTCTCAAAAGACAAGAACCCTGCCTTCGAATTCTGCGAAGCAGACTATTTCCTGGCATACAAGGATGGAAAACTCGCCGGCAGAGTGGCTGCGATAGTAAACAAACGCGCCAACGAATCCTGGAAACACAATGAAGTCCGCTTCGGCTGGATAGATTTCATAGACGACCCCGAAGTGTCCAAGGCTCTCATAGACGCAGTAGAGAAATTCGGCAAGGAGCGCGGGATGGACACCATCACCGGTCCTCTTGGTTTCACTGACTTCGATGCGGAAGGAATGCTGGTGGAAGGCTACGACAAGCTTTGCACAATGCCTCTGATATACAACTACCCGTATTACGTCAAGCATATTGAGAATCTCGGATTCCAGAAAGAGACCGACTGGCTGGAATACAAGATCCACGTTCCCAGGGTACTCTCCCCCAAATATGTGCGCATTGCCGAAATGGTCAAGGAGCGTTACGGTCTCAAGATCCACAGACTCACCCGCAAGGAAGTCTTCAAGGAAGGCTGGGGCAAGAAGATCTTCGAACTCATCAACCTCACATACGGAGAACTATACAATTTTACAAACCTGACTACTGGCCTCATAAACAAGTACATAGACACATACCTCAGCCTGCTGGACCTCAAGTTCGTCTCCGTGGTCGTAGATTCGGACAATGAGATCGTAGGCTTCGGTGTAATGATGCCGTCCATTGTGAGGGCTCTTCAGAAAAACCGTGGCAAGCTGTTCCCGTTCGGATGGTGGCCTCTCGTCAAATCCATGTACCTCAAGCACGAGGACAATCTGGAGCTCCTCCTCATCGGAATACGCCCGGATTACCAGAAGAAAGGCGTCAACGCCCTGATTTTCTGCGACATGTTCGAGACGGCCATCAAGGTGGGCTTCACCTATGCGGAGACCAACGCAGAACTTGAAGACAACCGCGACGTACAGACTCTCTGGGCCGGCTTCGACTTCGAGCAGCACAAGCGCCGCAGAGCATATACCAAACATCTCTAGAAACAGATGAGCGCTAATTCCCAGATACTGCCTCCCCTTCCGGAGAGGATGCGTCCCCATTCTCTTGTAGAGTATGTGGGGCAGAAGCATCTGGTAGGTCCCGGCTGCGTACTTCATAATATGATAAGCAGCGGTGCGCTTTCCTCCTTCATTTTATGGGGGCCTCCTGGAGTCGGAAAGACCACCCTGGCACGCATTATGGCAGACACGCTGGACAGGGAGTTCTTCACGCTCTCGGCCGTAAGCGCTGGTGTCAAGGACGTGCGAGACGTAATTGAGCACGCACGCAGCAAGACGCTGTTCTCACACGCCGCAGCCCCTGTACTTTTCATCGACGAGATACACCGCTTCAACAAAGCCCAGTAGGACGCGCTCCTGGGGGCTGTGGAAAGGGGCGACATCGTGCTGATAGGCGCCACCACGGAGAATCCCTCATTCGAGGTTATCTCTCCCCTTCTGTCCCGTTGCCAGGTTTTCGTACTCAAGAGTCTTTCGAAAGAGGACTTGCTCACCCTGCTTGACCGCGCCCTCAAGAACGACCAGGTGCTGCGTGAGCGCAACATTCTCCTGAAGGAAAGCGACGCCCTCCTGCGTCACAGCGGAGGCGACGGCCGCAAACTCCTCAACATCCTTGAGATGGTAGTGGACGCCCAGGCTGGTGAGGGGCAGATTGTGATAGACAACAAGAACGTAAGCGAGTGCCTGCAGCAGAGCACCGCCATATACGACAAAAACGGGGAGATGCACTACGACATCATCTCTGCCTTCATAAAGAGCGTTCGCGGCTCTGATCCCAACGCAGCCGTATACTATATGGCAAGGATGCTTGACGGAGGCGAAGACCCCCTGTTCATTGCCCGCAGGCTCTGTATCCTGGCTGCCGAGGACATAGGCCTTGCCAACCCCAACGCCCTGCTCCTGGCCAACGCCTGCTTCCAGATTGTGAACAGCATAGGAATGCCGGAAGCGCGCATCCCCCTGAGCGAGACCGCCATCTATCTGGCGTCCTCCCCCAAGAGCAACGCCGCTTACCTGGCAATCGATTCCGCCTTGCAGGCCGCACAGCAGGACCAGACAGCTGCAGTGCCCCTGTACCTCCGCAACGCGCCAACCAAACTGATGGAAGAACTGGGCTACGCCGACGGATACCGCTACGCCCACGACTTCCCCGGTCATTTCACTGACCTGGAATTCATGCCGAAAGGCTTTGAGGGCACTGTCTTCTATGAGCCGCAGGAGAATCCTGCCGAAGACCGTCTCAAAATATACCTCCAGACTTGCTGGCCCAAGTATTATCCAAAGAAATAGTCTAAATGACATACCGAGAGCGGCAACTGGGCTCAAAAGTGATTTCGGCGTCAAGCCTGTTTTACTACACTTTTGAGCCCAGTTGCTGCTCTCGGCAGATGCGGACTAGAGGACTTTGAAGTCTAAAGACTGAAGGTCTTTGTCGGCAGAGGAGTTACCATAAAGAATCTGGTAGTTGCCAGGGAATACGGCAAGGTCGTCTACCGCCTCGCTGTAATATGCGAATGAGTCAGACGGAAGCTCGAGCTTCACGTTGGCTGTCTTTCCAGGAGCAACGCTTACCCTCTTGTACGCCTTGAGAGACTTGATAGGAGCATCCGGATTGTCAAGGCACTTTACATACACCTGGACAACTTCATCAGCCGTCATATCCCCGTTGTTGGTAACAGGAACGGTAATTGTGACACCCTTTCCGGCCTTTACAGAATTCTTGGAGAGCTTAGCTTTGCCGAAATCAAACTTGGCGTAGCTGAGGCCGAAGCCGAAAGGCCACATAGGTTCTCCAGTGAAGTATCGGTAGGTACGGTTCTCCATGCTGTAATCTTGGAAATCAGGAAGCTGAGCTGTCGACTTGTAGAAAGTAACAGGAAGCTTTCCGGAAGGGCTTACGTCTCCGAATAGGATGTCAGCAATTGCAGTACCTCCCTCCTGACCTGAATACCATACCTGAAGCAGAGCGTCAAAGTAAGGAGCTGCCTGCTCATATCCGATGCAGCTTCCGGAGCAGCTGAGCATCACGACAGGCTTTCCGGTCTGCTTGAGAGCCTTCAGAAGGCGAACCTGGACATTAGGCAGTTCAATTGCAGAACGCTCGTGTCCCTCCCCTTCCTGAGAAGGAGTGATACCACCTGCGAACACAATGACATCTGCGTCTGAAACCTGTTTGGCAAGAGCGTCGAACTCAGCCCACTTGCGCTCGAACAGATCTACATTTATCATAGAGAGAGATCCTTCCGGAGCAGACTTGTAAAGCAACTCGATGGAATAGTTCTGACCTTCCTTTACCTCTGTGGTGATAAGATTCTGGCTTCTGAAAGAGAATCCGCGGGCAGTACCTATTTCCTTGCCGTTAACCTTTACTACGCAGTCATTGCTGCGGATGTTGAAGCAGAGCGTGCCAGTGAAATCAGGTACTATAGTGCCTGTATAACGCGCTGAGAAATTAGAAGCAGGGATGCCTTCTCCAAAGCCATAACCTCCTTCTGTCCTATATTCAATCTTCTCTACAGCCTCTTCCTTCACAGGGATTCCGGAGAAGTTCTGGTTGCTGTAATACCTGGCGGTGAAACCAGGGCGTCTGCCTGAGTAGACAAGATCCATCTTTGGTGTCTGGATGTAATCATTCTCAATCTCGCAGCCACGGATATATGTAACCTCTGCTCCTGGAACCTTGTCCTTGATTCCCTGAAGGATGCTTACCCAGTGAGAAGGGTTTCCGCTGTAGTTGCCCCTCATGACCTCAAGGTAATCTGCATTGGGTCCAAGCACTGCAACCTTCTTCACACTCTTGGAAAGCGGAAGCACGCTGCCCTCGTTCTTAAGCATCACGATGGCCTCACGCGCAACCTTGAGAGCATGGTCGGAATGCTCCTTGCAATCCACCACGCTTCCGGGAATGGTGTGATACGGCACCAGCTCGTCAGGATCGAAAAGACCCAGTTTGAAACGTCCGGTAAGCACGCGGCGCAGGGAAACATCTATGTCAGCCTCGGTGATAAGGCCCCTCGCAACGCTCTCAACCAGTGCCTCGTATGCCCTTCCGCACTCAAGGTCCGTTCCGTGAAGCACGGCGTCGGCATCTGCAGTGGCGGCGTCCGGATGAGTGTTGTGGCGCCCAGGCACATAGAAATCCCTGATAGCGTCGCAGTCTGTAAGGATAATACCCTTGTATCCCCAGCGGTTGCGGAGGATATCCACAAGAAGCTTGTCATTGGCGCAGCAGGGATCGCCGTTATATGCGCTGTATGCGCACATCACTTCCTGGACATTACCGTCAATAACTGCTGTCTTGAATGCAGGAAGATAAGTCTCATACAGGTCACGCATAGAAACCACTGCGTTGAACTGGTGCCTCAGAGGCTCCGGTCCGCTATGTACGGCATAATGCTTGACGCAAGCATGTGACTTGAAATAATTCTTGTCGTTCCCCTGCATTCCGCGAACCACATTCAACCCCATCTGGGACATCAGGAACGGGTCTTCTCCATAAGTTTCCTGGCCGCGTCCCCAGCGGGGGTCACGGAAGATGTTGATATTAGGGCACCAGAAAGTCAGGTTGGGGTCTCCCGACTGATATGTTCCCAGATTTCCGGTACGCGGGACAGAATTGTAACGTCCTCGAACCTCGTCGGACACCATTGTGTAGGTTGTCAGCTGGGACTCGTCATCAAAAGTCGCGGCCAGGGCTATGCACTGGGGGAAAACGGTTACGTCGTCAACCTCCATGATTCCGTGGCACGCTTCTGCCCACCAATTGTATCCGGGGATGCCCAGACGTTCTATTGGCAGTGAGCGGTTCATCATAAGACTTACCTTCTCTTCAAGTGTAAGAAGAGAAATCATGTTGTCCACCCTTTCCTCAACTTTAAGCCTGGGGTTTTGGAAGGGATACTCGTAATCCTGCGAGGATTTCTGTGCGCAGGAGGAAAGCAGCACGCAAGTAAGAGCGCCTACTAGCAATAGCTTGTTGTTCATACTCAATCTATTATAGGTTAACTGATAATTTGCTTACGATGTCGCGCATCGGACGCTGCGGGTCGTTGGTAAACAACCTCACGCGAAGCTCATCCTGACGGAAATACTTGTCTTTCAGAAGCAGGACCGCCTCCAGTTTCATAGATTTGCCAGGGGCGAGAGTTGCATTCTGCTTGAGATCCAGGGTTATCGCTTCCGGTATTTCCACTTTCAAGATACTGAGCGGTTCGTTGCCGTCATTGAAAAGGGTGACGGAGGCCTTGGCCTTCCTGCCGATTTTCACCTTTCCGAAATCCAGCTGGGTGGGCTGGAACCTTAGGGATGCTGCTCCCGGCTTCTTGTCCACCGTCTGCACGGCATAGCCTTCAAGGGCCACGGACTTGCCCTTGGACTCCCCTGCCGGGAAGATGGCAATCCCGTTGTCCAGCGTACCTATGCGGCCTGGTTCAGGTGAGAAGTCTATCTCCACCAGACCAGTCTTACCGGCCTGAAGAATCTGGGGCAAACGCACCACGATATCCTTGTCAGGATGGTCCAAGGCATATTCCAGACGCATTTCCCTGTCGGATGTATTGGCTATGCCTACAGCCTTTACCAGGGACTTCCCCTGCTGGACGAATCCGAACCGGACGGTCAGGCTGCTGACCTGGAGCCCCAGGACTAATGGGAACGGATATGCCTGGTCCACGTCCTTCTCCCTTTCCGCAACTACTCCCTCTACTATCAGGTTATACCGTTCCTTGCCCCCTTTCAAGACAATCTGCACCGTCTGATGGAACTGGCCCGGCTGGCTTGCCGGATCGAAATGTACTACGATAGTGGCCGCTTGGCCCGGAGGCAGCGGAGAGTGGTTGTATGTTGTGGTAGTACAGGAGCAGCCCGGAGTTACGAACTCCAGGACCACGTCGTGATCTGACAGATTGATGTAATTGAATTCGTGGGAGACTACCCCGTCAGCCTCTTTGATCAGGCCGAAATCCCAGGTGGTACTGTCAAAGCGGAGGCTTGTTTCCACAGGCCTTTGGGCGGCTGCCGTCAAGCAGCAGAATAGCAACAGGATTATTCCTTTCTTCATATTCAGTTGTAAATATATGAATACTTTCGTTTATTTTTGTAAAAACTTCCGCCATGTCAAAGATACATATACGTCTAGCATACGCGTCTCTGGTCTTGCTGCTGTCTGCGGCCTGGGCAATGGCTGGCAACAATTACGCCTTCCATCACCTCACCACAGCCAACGGTCTCACCAGCAACACTGTAATGACCTGCGTCCAGGATGACTTCGGGTTCATCTGGGTAGCCACCAAAGACGAGATCTACAGGTATGACGGACACGAATTCGAGTCTTTGGAGGCAATCGACCCCGAGGGTTACAAAGGGGGAAAAGTATTCTCCATGACTATTGACCGCAACGGTGTAATCTGGTACTGCACCGACAGGAATGTCGGATTCTACAACACCTACACGAATGAATCAGGCATAATTGACCTTCCCCGCCAGGAAGTATATTACACAATCTGTCCCGACTACGACAACAACATATGGTTCGCCGGCCTCAATTCCACTGTCAGGTACAATGTGATAGCAAAAACTGCTGAGGCCCTCGACATCAAGTCCAGGCAGTCCTCCCAGTGCATTGCCGCAACCACTGACAACAACGTCTGGATAACCGGAGATCAGGGCGATATCATAATGTACAACAACCGCACCGGTGCCTACGTCAACGTACCCTTTTTCAACGACCTGGAAATTGCGGCAGGAAAGGTCGTCAGCAGCATTGTCAATATGGGTGACGGCATTATGCTGGTGCAGGACAATACCGGATGCCTGTACAAGTATGACACCTGGACCACCGGAAGGGACATTTTCAACAACCGCCTGTCGGGAGTAAACTGCATTATAGCCCGCTCCTCAAATGAGATATGGGTGGGAACTTCAAAGGGGCTCTACATACTCGACGGCAGCGGCAAGATAACGGACTTCATTTCGGACCATCAGGAATACGAACTGAGCAACTGCAACGTGATGTCCATTCTCCAGGACCGCGACAACAATATGTGGGTAAGCACCTACCACGGAGGTCTCAATCTGCTGACTAACGACGAGAGGGGCATCAGGCTCGTGCCCAACCTCTCCACCAGAAGCGATGTCAACGGAAGGATAGTCCGTACCTTCGCGGCCGACAACCTGAACGACATCTGGATAGGCACCGAGGACGGATGCCTCTGCATCTATTCCCCCAACGACGGCCAGGTCACTGACTTGACCGCACTCAACAATCTACCAGAGCACAACATCCATTCACTGCTCAACCAGGACGCCGAGATGTGGGTGGCTACCTATGACAACGGCGTGATGGTCTTCGACGCCACCAGCGGCGGATACCTCAGAAAGTTCGATAACCCGGGCAGCAACTGCACATTCCTTTTCAAGTCCAGGGAGGGCCGGGTATATCTTGGTACAGTCGACGGACTTTTCCAATTCAATCCAGGCCAGGGATCATTCGAGCTCGTTCCGGAAACCTCAGGGCTGTTCATCCACAGTATAACTCAGGACAGTTACGGAACAATTTGGCTGAGCTGCTTCGGACAGGGCATCTGGCAAAAAAGGAGCAGTGCAGACACTTTCATTAAAATAATGGGCGAAGGCGCCCCTTTCCCGCTTTCATCTGAGTTCATCTCAAGTATGTACGAAGACAACCATAACCGTATGTGGGCAGCCACTGAAGGCGCGGGAGCCTTCTACTTCAATCACGGAGACACTGAACTCAACCTTCACTATTACGGCAAGACTGATGGCTTCCCTTCTGATATAGCCTGCGCCATAATCCAGGACAAGAACTCCAGGATCTGGATTTCTTCCACAATGGGACTTGTGGAAATAGACGACGAGACCGCTTCAATAAAAAGGATCTTCCTAGACAACAGCGCCACCTTTAACAGATCCTTCAGTCACAATGCCGCATATCTGGCCTCGGACGGAAAGATATATCTCGGCTCATACAACGGATTGGTTGCCCTCGATCCCGAAGAGCTGGCAAAGACCGTCATAAGCCCCAATATGTACATAAAGAGGGTCTACATCAAACGCGGAACCCGTGATATACAGTTCCTGGAGGAAGGCAAATCTTCAATCGTATCGAACCGAATCAGAATCCATCAGCGCGAAGCATCAGCGATAAACATAGACTTCAGTTCTCCCGGCTATTCCAGCCTTAATTCTCCCCGATACGATTACACCCTCAGGGGAAAAGGCGTAAGGCTCAGCAACACCACCAGCAACAGCAGCATCGTACTGAACAACCTGAAGCCAGGCAGATACACTTTCACCGCCGGCATATCCGGTTTCTCTTCTCCTGAATCCTCCAAGACCCTTGAGATTGACGTACTTCCGTCCTTCTTCAACTCCTTGCTGGCAAAGCTGCTTTACTTCCTTCTGGCTTGCCTGGTATTGTACTTCATCGTACACCAGACTAAGGAAAAGAGAAAAGGAGACCAGATGCTGGCAATGAAAGAAATGGAGAAAAACAAACAGAAGGAACTTTACGATTCCCGCGTATCATTCTTCAGTTACATAACCCACGAACTAAGGACCCCTCTGACTCTGATAAAACTTCCTGTAGACAAACTGTTAAAGGATAAGAGCATTCCAGCAGAAGCCCAGGAAGACCTGCATACCATCCAGTCTAATACCGACAGGCTTATCCAACTTTCCAGCCAGTTCCTGGAACTGTCAAAGGTAAGCGGAAAGGACCTCCAGCTTCAGTATGACAACGTGGACATACGCAAAGTGATTCAGAAGGTCTGCGACTATTTCCCGTCCGCCATCAAGGAAAGGAACATCCAGATGAACGTCTCCCTGCCTGAAGATCCCATCTGGATCAACTCCGCCCCCGAGGCCGTTGAAAAGGTGATGACAAACCTCATAGGCAATGCCGTCAAGTATTGCGCTGGAAGCATTGACGTATCCCTGGACCGCAATCAGGACAACATAGTAGCCAGGGTGAACAGTGACGGGCCTCTCATCTCTGCCGAGGAGGCCGAAAAGATATTCGACCCGTTCTACCGCATAGACATACAGTATCCCAGCGCTGAAGGGCAGAACGGCGCCGGCCTTGGCCTCCCTCTTTCCAGAAGCCTGGCCATAGCCCTGGGCGGCAGTCTGAACCTGGACCTGGGAGTCAAGGACCACAATTCTTTCGTTTTCACTTTCCCTGCGAATCCTGTCCATACAGAGCCAAAGGCAGGTGAAAGCGCGCCTGCCGCCTCTGACGCCGAAACCACAGAGGACGAATCTCACGAGGGCCGCAGGATCCTGGTGGTAGAAGACGCCGAAGAACTCAGGGACTACATTGCCAGGGAACTTGGACGTTCATACCAGATTATCACTGCCGGCAACGGCAAGGAGGCCCTTGGCATTATCAGATCCCAGAAAGTTGACCTGGTGATTTCCGACATAGTAATGCCTCTGATGGACGGAAAGGAACTCTGCCGGACAATAAAGAATGACACCGACTTGAGCTACATACCTGTTATCCTGCTCACCGCAATCGCAGGTCCTGACAGCCAGATTTCTTCACTTGAGGCAGGCGCGGACCATTATCTGGAAAAGCCTTTCTCGATAGAACTGCTTAAAGCCACCATAGAGAGCCTGTTCCATTCCAGGGAGATTATGTTCAAGCAGTTCTCGGAGTCCCCTCTGACACACTTCAACAGCATTTCCGGGAACAAGATTGACCAGCAGTTCATGGTCAGCCTAAGGGAAATCATCTTCGAGCATATGTCTGACGAGAACCTGGACGTGGAGATGCTCACCGACCTGATGCACACCAATACTTCAACCCTCTACCGAAAGGTGAAGGCTAATACCGGCCTCAAGGTAAACGAGTACATTAAGATATGCCGTTTGAAGAAAGCGGCTGAACTTCTTGCCCAGGGCAAATACAAGATCAACGAGGTTGCCTACCTTACGGGATTCTCCTCGGCTTCCTATTTTGCCACAAGCTTCCTGAAGCAGTTCAACATATCCCCTTCAAACTTCGTGAAGAGCATAAAGAACGACAATACGGAGAACTGATCAGTATTTCATTCCCATATTCCACATAGTGAAGGCCCAGGAGTCTGTCTGCTCCTGCAAGGTCTTGCTCAAAGGCTTGCCTGAGCCGTGTCCGGCGTCGGTCTCAATCTGGATGAGTTTCACCCTGTCTCCGGTGTCCGAAGCCTGGAGGGTGGCCGCGTACTTGAAAGAGTGGGCGGGCACTACCCTGTCGTCGTGGTCGGCAGTGGTGACGAAAACGGCAGGATACGGTGTGCCGTCGTTCTTGATTGTATGGAGCGGAGAATAGGCGCGAAGGTAGCTGAACATCTCGGGGCCGTCAGCGCTGGTGCCGTAATCCGACGCCCAGTTCCAGCCGATAGTGAAGAGGTGGTAGCGAAGCATATCCATCACGCCCACACCCGGAAGAGCCACGGCAAAGAGGTCTGGCCTCTGGTTGATGACGGCGCCTACAAGCAAGCCGCCGTTAGAAGCCCCTGAGAGGCCCATCCTGGCGGGTGAAGACCATCCCTCGGCAATGAGGTACTCGGCAGCTGCTATGCAGTCGTCAAAGACGTTCTGCTTGCGCATCTTGGTTCCCTGCTGGTGCCACTCCTCGCCATATTCGCTGCCTCCCCTGAGGCACATGCTGGCGTAAATGCCTCCTGCCTCCAGGAACGGAATCCTGTATACTGAGAATCCTGGGGTGACGCTGATGTTGAATCCGCCATAGCCGTACAGCATGGCAGGATTGTTACCGTCCTTCTTCAGGCCTTTCTTATATGTCAGGAACATAGGGATCCTGGTGCCGTCCTTGCTCTGGTAAAAGACTTCCTCGCAGACGAAATCGTCCGGGTTGAAATCCACTTCCGGTGCGAAATACAGTGTGGACTTTCCGGTTTCCATATCCAGTTTGTAGACGGATGAAGGGAACGTGAACGAGGCGAAACTATAATAGGTCCCTTTCTCCCTGAAGTTGCCTGAGATGCCCACCGAACCGAATGTAGGGAGTTCCACTTCGTATAGTTTCTTACCGTTTATGTCAAAGACGTCCACGTGGTCGGATGCGTCGCGGCTATACGTGACGGCAATCTTGCCTTCCACGAAGTCCACGCCGGTTATGGCGTCCTTGCTTTCGGGAATCAGGTCGGTCCAGTTCTGGATGTGGGGGTCGGAAAGACTGCCGCGCATCACCTTGCCCATAGGTGCCTGGTAATTGGTGTAGACATAGAAGTAATCCCTTTCTGTTTCATACACGGTATACTCGTACTTGTCGTCGTAGGCAATTACGCCGAATGCCGGATCCGGGTCCAGCAGGTCCTTGAAGAACAGCCTGTTGCCGGCGTTACCGCCGGATTCATAGACAAACATATACCTTTCGGAGGCATCCACCTCTCCCTGGTAGAAACGCATTGGGTCGTAGTAGTTCCTGAATGCCAGCTGATCCTTGTCCTGGGTATCCCCGATCTTGTGATAGTAAACAAGGTGACTGGTGTTCTTACCTGAGCGTTCAGCCCCTTCTTCCGGAGCCGGATATGCGCTGTAGTAGAATCCGTTACCCCGCCAGGAAGCTCCGGTGAACTTAGCCCATTCTATATGGTCCTGGAGGCGTTCTCCCGTACTCAGGTCCATCACATATATTTCAGTCCAGTCGCTGCCGCTGCGGGAAACGGTATAAGCCATATACTTGCCGTCGTTTGACGGATACACTCCGGTCAGGGCAACCGTACCGTCCTGTGACAGGGTGTTCGGATCCAGAAGCACTCTAGCCGGAGCATCTTCGGAGTCCTGGACATACAGTACGTTCTGGTTCTGAAGTCCGTTGTTCCGATAGGAGTATATCTTGCCGTTCTTAACGAAAGGGGCCAGCTGCTTCTCATAACCTACCAGCTGGGTAAGCCTGCCCTTTAGCTTGTCACGGAACGGGATGTGGGAAAGATACTCCTCTGTGACCGCATTTTCGGCCTTAACCCATTCGGCCACCTCGGGAGCGTTGTCATCTTCCATCCACCTGTAGGGGTCAGCCACCTCCATTCCGTAATAATCGTCCGTATGGTCCGACCGGAAAGCCTCCGGATACGGCTTATGGGCATTCCTGTCCATTCTGTTGCAAGCTGCGCACATAATTCCAATTGCCAGTATAATAAATGCTCTTTTCATATAGTCTTAATTAACACATACAAATATACAAAATGGGGGGAATAATTATTTTTATATATTTGTCGTGCCTTGACTAAACTTTATCGGAATGATATTACAGATAGTATTACTCATAGCGGGACTCGCACTTGTTATTTTCGGAGCTGACTGGCTGGTGGACGGAGCCTCCGGAATTGCCCGTAAAGCCGGAATCAGCGAATTTGTCATCGGACTTACAATCGTAGGTTTCGGAACCTCCTGCCCGGAACTGGTGGTCAGCCTTACCGGTGCGTTCAAGGGCCTGGCAGACATATCCCTTGGAAACGTAGTGGGTTCCAACATATTCAACACCCTTCTGATATTGGGAGTCACCTCCTTGATAGCCCCGATGGCCATAACGAGCCACAACAAACTCAGGGACATCCCAATGGTTTTCGGAATCACCCTGCTGTTCATACTGTTCGGCAAATACAACAATGATATCTCAAGGCTGGAAGGCATCATATTCCTGCTGCTTTTCGCAGGTTACATCTGGTATTCCTTCAAATCCTCTCCAAGGGAAGAAAGCGGCGAACAGAAAGAGAAACAACTCAAATTATGGCACGCCATACTGCTGGTTATCGCTGGTCTGGCCGGCCTGATAATAGGCGGCAGACTGTTTGTGGACAACGCCACTGAAATAGCCCGTGAGATTGGAGTAAGCGACAAGTTCATAGCCATAACCATACTGGCCCTGGGCACTTCCCTGCCGGAACTTGCAACCTGCATCGTGGCAGCGGCAAAGCATAAAGGCCAGTTGGCCCTGGGAAACATCCTGGGCTCCAACATATTCAATATCCTGCTGATAATCGGCGCATCCGCCGTGGTTACGCCACTGAACTTCAGCTCGATGAACTGGGTGGACCTTGGCGTCCTCCTGCTCAGCTCCATACTGCTGTTCACCAGCTGCTATGTAGCAAAGAAAGATGAGATAGACCGCGTGGACGCAACCGTAATGCTTCTCTGCCAGGCTGGCTATATGGCGTGGCTGTTCATCAACCTTTAGTTTTTCTTATCTGGCGCTTCCGAGTCCGATTCGTATTCCGGAAGAAACCGAGAAGTACATAGGCTTGACGGTACGGTAAGTCTCAAGAACGCGGCTTTCTGATGGTATAGTATACCTCAATCCCGGCTCCACATACAAGCCGAGTCTTTCTGTCAGATTCAACTGGATGCCTCCGGCTCCAAGCAAAGAGAAACTGAATCCGTCCTTGACTATCTGTTTTCCTCCCAACGTGGCATTGATACAGTAGTCGCTTCCAATGCCTGCTCCCAGATACACATCCAGCCAACGGCCTGATGCCAGGGTCCAGTCCAGACGGACAGGGACACCGATATATTGTGCTATCTGGGTCTGATTACCGGAAAGGGAATATCTGAAGGCAGATTCATATCTGGAATATTCCAGCCCTGTTGTAAGGTAAAGACGTTCAGACAACGGCACCCGCCCACTGATACCGGTTCTGAAAGGGGTTTTATGTGAACGCACTCCGGTAAAAACATCCTTTGGCTCTTCAGGAGCGGAGACAACCCCAGGCTGTTCCGGTGGTGTCGTCGGGGAAGACTGCGGATTTCCATACTGACTTGCTTCTGTCAAGGAACCACCTTCATTATAGTTTGCCGAAGAAAGATATCTGATCTTATCAGGAAGAGACAAATCATTTTTCTTCACGTTCGAGGGTGTCAATAACGCCGCCAGCAGTCCACCTCCGGCAACGGCTCCTGCAAGCGGGCCAACTTTGATCTTTACCGGCTTTACTTTATTGTCCTGTGGAATATAGGGAGATACAGGTAAAGCCGAAGACACCGCGGAATCTGCGGAAACAGTCTCCTGAGGAACTGTCTCCTCAGTTTGAACTTCTTCAGCAGGAACAACCTCCTCAGAAGCGTCCACATATTGGACGATATCTTCCTGGACGACTTCATTATTGGCGACAGTCCTCTGAACTGCCGGCTTTGGAGTTGCTGGCATTGAGGCGGCCACAACAGGAGCAGCCTCCAGGGTTGCATCTTCAGATTCAGGGACATCTATCTCAGGAGCTACAGCCACCGGAGCAGCAGGCTGAGAGACAACTTGAATGCCGTTTTCCTGTACTGATGGCTGGCGCAATAACAGCACCGCAGCAAGGCCTGCGGCCAAAGCCGGTGCCAACACCCAGACCAGAGGAAAACGCCTTGCCGCAGGCTTGACGGCGGTGCCGTTCCTGAGGGCACGGAATTCCGCAAGGCTCCCTTCCGGAAGAGGACTGTCGTACCCTTCCATTTTATCCTTGATTATTTCTTCCCACTTTTTCATCGGTCTTGCGTTTTCAGATATTGCCTTATTTCTTCTTTAAGTTGCTTCCTTGCCTTCGCCAGCGCGCTGGCAGATCCCTTTTCGCTTATTCCCAGCATTTTTCCTATCTCTTTATGGGAATACCCATCTATGCAGTACATATTGAAAACCGTCCTCCTGACATCCGGAAGCTGTGATATCCATTCCAGCAACTTTTCCTGAGGTATGGACTCCATCTCGTTTTCTGAAGGCTCCTGTACATCATCGTATACGCTGAAGTCAAATGATACAGTCCTCCATTTCTGCCGTTTTATATAATTAAGCGCTTTGTTGATTGAAATCCGCCTGATCCAACCGTAAAGGGAGCCTTGCCCGGTGTACTTGAATGTCTGAATTTTGTCCAGGGCCTGAATGAAGGACTCCTGCATCAAGTCCTTTGCCTTGTCATCGTCGCAGAGATACCTCCGGCAGAGCGTATACACCCTAGCTGAATATCTGGTATACAGCTCATCTTCCGCCAATCTGTCTCTCTGTGAGCAGGACTTGGCCAGAGCCTGCTCATCCATTTCTTTATACACTCCAGTTTTAATGTGAATGCATAAAAATACTCACATTATATCAATTATATGCCCAGCAGTTTTTATCCCGAAGCAATTTATACGTAGCAGCTACGCTGTCGCAATTCAATGCCTGAAGCACCATTTCTGTTCCCGAGTCTGAGATGACGCCGGAATATACTACAATGGACTGTTCACCAGATTTATCATACAAAGATACCTGCCCCTTCCCGGTCCAGCGGGCATCATACTTATGCATGTTCATCCCAATCATTCCGGCAATCCCGGTAAATATCCTGCAGCTTCTTCCTCCATCTACAAACTCAAGAGTAATTGTCCCGATATGGTCTTCCATCTCTCCGGTTGTCCCGTTCAATGTCTGAACCGGATACTGCCCATTCCAGATAGAATCCAGATACGGATTAATTTCCTCCTTGGTGCAGGAAGTGCCCACCAGACAAAGGATTCCAAAAGCCACAGCTACTGTTCTGAATAAAGATCCCATATCATTCATCATTCATTTCTGCCATATAAACACAGAGTACTCCAAAATACGTCTTCCTATTAATAAAAAATTTAGAATTCCACCCTCCAGCTGAAATTGGGAAGGATAGGCAGCAAGGCTATTTCCCGCCAGGACTCGGTCCTGGTGTCAAAGTACAGCGATCTATAGGCGTTCTTTGGAGAGGACGGGGTTGGCGTAGATGTTCAGGAATATCTCACGCAGCTGTGTGCGGTCAAGGGATTTCTGCAACTTGCCTATCTTGTGGGCGACGTACTTCTCGAAATCGGCTTTCTGCTGAAGGGTGTACTGAGAAGAGTACTTGTCCGTTCCGTGAACTAGGTCGTATGCAATGTAATTGGTCTTCCAGAGTTTATAGCCCTCTACGATGCGCCTGTCCACAATCTGCCTCAGATACTGGTAGCGGTCGTTGCCGGAGCAGGCGGCCGCGGCTGCAATCTCCTCTGCAGTCAGGGGCTTTCCGAAGCACAGGTGCACGCGCCCCTTCTGCTGGCGGATGCCGGTGAGGATGCTGTGCATATCCTCGTCCTTCTTCTTGACATACTTGCGGCTGCGGGAGATGAGCATCTCGCGGGCCTTGCGCGCGTCGCAAGACTCGTATTCGTACGAGATGGACAGCGGGATGATGTTCAGCTGGCCAAAGTTGTCTGCGAAGGAGCCCTCCCCGCTCATATCGAACATCTTGAGAAGACCCTGCTCCGTGGCGTCCATTCCGTCCTTGGTACGGCCCTGCCTCTGTGCAATCCACACGGAACTCTTGCCGCTGACGATGGAATTGCGGATATAGTTGGACAGGAACTTGGACTGGGTGTACAGCTCGCGGGCCGACAGGCCGCGTATCACCTTGATTGAACGGTTGCAGCGAAGCAGCCTTTCTACAGTCTTGCTTGAAAGCAGATTGTCCCCCACCGCAATCTCAGTCAGGGCCACGCCGTTGCGAAGCAGAACGTACTGGGTGAAGGCAGGATCCAGGATTATGTCCCTGTGGTTGGACATAGCCAGGAACTTACCCTTAATGCCCTTGACATTCTCTATTCCCTCGTAAGTAAGGCCCTCTGTGGTGTTGTCGAGGACCCAGCCCACGGCCTGGTTCATCACTATCTGCTGGAATTCGTCTACGGTATGGATCTTCTTGAGGGCCTTGCGCAGAGTATTGGATGGCTCTCCGGGAAACAGGTATCTTGAAACCCGATAAACATAGGGATGGTTGGCCAGGCGGGAGATGGCGTATGCGGCTTCCTGGTCATTATAGGGACCTATGTTCTCGAAATCTTTTACTTCTTCCATACCCTTAGGGGACAAGTCGGATACAAAACTAAGAAATTATTCAGCCCTCTCCAAAAGAGAACTGTCCCCGTAACTCAAAAAGCGGAATCCGTGAGCCAGCGCATAATCGTAGATGCGCCTCCAATCCCCTTTCACGAATGCTGAAACCAGAAGGATCAAGGTGCTTTCAGGCTGGTGGAAGTTGGTCACCAGATAGTCAACAAGACGGAACCTGAACCCAGGCACAATAATTATTCTTGTACCTAATTTCAATTCTTCCAATCCATTAGACTGTAAATACTCAATCAATGCTTCAAGTGATTCTTCAATTGAATACGGATATTCCCTCTCATAGGGAACCCATTGGCCTATGTCCTTTGGAGCGCCGCTTTCTATACAATCCACGCCTGCGTAATATAGGGACTCCAGCGTCCTGACGGATGTCGTTCCCACCGCAATAACGGGACGATTCCTGTCGCGCAGCTTCTTCAACAGCTCGACACTCACCACGAAAGGCTCCCTGTGCATAGGGTGGTCCGCCACGTTGGAGCTCTTTACCGGCAGGAAGGTGCCCGCCCCCACGTGAAGGCATACGTCATTTATGTCGATGCCCTTGCCCGCAATACCGTCCAGCACGCGCTGCGTGAAGTGCAGGCCGGCCGTAGGGGCCGCCACGGAACCGCGTACGCGTGCATAGAGCGTCTGATAGCGTTCCAGGTCTATTGCCTCGGTATCACGGTTCAGATAAGGCGGAATCGGTACGTTTCCAGCCATATCCAGCACGTTGGAAAAAGGAATGCCGGTATTCCAAGTGAACTCCACGACGGCCGTATTGCCCTCTTTCTGAACTAGAGAGGCCCTTAAAGCCAGTTCAGCGATATCTTTGTCGTCCGCAGTGTTTATGAGGCTTAAAACGTCCTTTTTCCAGCGTTTCAGGTTTCCAACCACGCATTTCCACCTGCAGGATTCCGTAGAGGCGAATATGGTGTTGTATTCAGGAGGGCTGAAAGGCTCCAGGCAGAATATCTCTATGTGTGCGCCCGTCTCTCTCTGGAAGAACATCCTTGCGGGGACAACTTTGGTATCATTGAATACCATAAGGGAACCTGCGGGAAGCAGGGAAGGAAGATCCCTGAAGGTGTATTCCTGAACGGTCGCGTCCTTATAGTGAAGCAGTTTGGACGCGTCGCGCTCTGCAAGAGGATATTTTGCAATGCGGGAATCGTCCAGAGGGTAGTTGTAATCCTCGATTTTAATCTGCGGAATCATACTGCAAAGTTAACATTTTTACGTTCACATTTCTAAATACATTTGTAAATTAGTGTGTAAATAAATGTTAATTATACCTCAATTTACAAAGATTTTCACTTTGCTCGAATTCAGATTTGCAAATGTTAAATAAGTAAAATTTATGGAGAGTTTCAT
>JAFRXC010000030.1 GCA_017437825.1 Bacteroidales bacterium | reverse complement strand
GCGTCCCGTGAATCAGTTCCCGCTGGTGGTATACGCTTCGGGCAAAGCCCGATACCTTGCGCCCTTCCACGAAAATGTCGTTGCGCCCTGTCAGCTCTGCCGGAACGCCCAGGCTGCGCAGGGCTTCCACTATTACATCTATGCGGGGCTTGCGGCCCACGATGCTGTAATTCAGGTTCTGGAGGTCGTGGTAGACTGCGCCCCCTCCGGTGACGCGCCGCGCCAGGACTATCCCGTTATGCTCAAGGTATTCCAGGTTGACTTCGCGGGCTGCGTCCTGGTTATGTCCGATAATCACGGAGGGGCGGTTCTGCCACAGGTAAAACACATCGTCGTCCGACGGCAGCCTTTGCAGGCAGTACTCGTCGAACGACATGTTGAAATGGGGATCCGTAGACGGGTTCCGAAGGAACTTCATAATTACATTTCGTTGCCTATCTTGCGGGCTCTCTCAGGCTTGTCCAGGTTGATGTTGTCGGCCATTCCTATTTCCACGAGGATGTTCCATCCTGCGCAGAGATATACGTAAGGCTGCATCAGGCCGGCTTCAGGCACTACAATAGTGGTGAAAGGAGTGGGCTTGGTATCGATGGCCACCACGTGTACGTGGGCACCTTCGAATACTGTCTTGTATTTCTGGTACTCGCTCTCGATTGGATTTACGACGAAGACGATGTCGTTGTCCTGCATCACTTCCTCGGGCCCGTGAAGGGCGTAGGTTCCCTCCAGGAAATCGCTCTTGCGGCGGGTGATCTCGTTGGTCTTGAGGGTGAGTTCCTCGGCTACGCCGTCGTTCATTCCGGCAAAGTAGATGGTCTTAGCCTCTCTTGCCCAGTCAACTATCTGTCTGGGGATGGGGAGTGTCAGGGCGGTTTCTATTTGGCCAGGGAGAGCCTTGAGGGCTGGTTTCATATCCTTTCCGGCAAGTTCCCAGATGATGGAATCGCAGAAAAGGGCCTGCTCTACGACGCTCTTGGTGGCTGCGACGGCATTCTCCCATCCACACTGGAGGATGTGGCTTTTGACGCAGGCTGCCTCCAGGGGAGTGCCCTCGTTGGCAGTAAGGCCGTAGAAATCTTTATGGCCTGTTTCCTTCAGCTTGCCTGCCAGCAGAAGAGTCTCCTTGGTGCGTCCGGAATTGGATGCGAGAAGCACAGTGTATTTGGAGAGGTCATACTCCAGGGCCTGATGTGATCCTTCGGTCTGGACGTTCAGGTCGAGTCCCCAGGTCTTGGACCTGCGGGCGGCGTTCTTGGACGGCATGATGCGGCTGGAGCCTTCTCCGGAGAAAAATAGCTTTCCGCTCCTGGCGGCAGCCTTGGCCACGAAAGAAGCGCAGGCAGGGTCAAACTTACGTACTGTATCCACAGTACCCATCATCTCTTGCACAAGGTAGAACTTGGCGTAGTTGTCTTCTTTGGTATTCATGCTACTTAATACGTTTGATAAGGCCCTGAAGGACGGTGCCGGGGCCCAGTTCTATGAATTCTTCTGCCCCGTCAGCCCTCATGTTCCTTACGGACTGGGACCATCTGACAGGTGAAGTCAACTGTTTAAGCAGGTTTTCCTTGATTTCTTCAGGATTGGTATGCGGCAATGCCGTTACGTTCTGGTATACGGGGCATGCGGGCTCTTTGAAGGCTGTCGCTTCAATGGCTTGGGCTAGCGCGGCGCGCGCGGGTTCCATCAGGGGGGAGTGGAAAGCTCCGCTCACGTTGAGCGGGAGCGCGCGCTTGGCTCCTGCCTCGATGAACTTGGCGCAAGCCGCCTGAACGGCTTCTTTCTCGCCGGATATGACTACCTGGCCGTCGGAGTTGTAGTTGGCAGGGATCACGATGCCTTCAGTCTGCTGGCAGATGTCTTCCACCACCTTGTCTTCCAGGCCAATAATAGCGGCCATGGTTCCGGGCACCTTGTCGCAGCAGAGCTGCATCTCGCGGGCCCTTATGGCTACGAGCCTGAGGGCGTCCTCGAACTCTATGGCGCCGGCGGCTGCAAGTGCGCTGAATTCTCCCAGGGAATGGCCTGCGACCATATCCGGTTTGAAACCAGGCAGGCACAGGGCAGATATGACTGAATGCAGGAACACTGCAGGCTGGGTTACCTTGGTCTCCTTAAGCTGGTCTTCGGTGCCGCCGAACATTATTTCCGATATCTTGAAGCCGAGAATATCGTCGGCTTTTTCAAAAAGGGCCTTTGCCTTTGGTGAACTCTCGTACAGGTCTTTTCCCATTCCGGAGAACTGAGAACCCTGTCCGGGGAATACGTATGCTGTTTTCATAATTTTAAATATACTGGTTTTTTTGTAATTTTGCAGGAGTGTCCGCCCCCTTAGTTTAATGGATAAAATTCAGGATTCCGGTTCCTGTGATAGGCGTTCGATTCGCCTAGGGGGTACAAATCTAAAGGTTTAGTACCTGTCCCAGGAATAGTATCTCGGAAGAGGAATCTGAACGGATTATGTAAAAGAACGGACGGTCTGCCGTAAAGTCTATCGTGTTGCTGGGCGCCACGGACGTAGTCCTCATTCCAAGCCCTGTCACGGCGGCAGCCTCGGTGCCCTCTTCGTCCACGTCAATGTAAGTTTTCTGCTTTACAAAGCCTATGGCCAGCGGAGTCGACGCCATAAGCGAGAAATCCGCAGCGTTGCTGAAAGCCAGTTTCATTCCCAGGTCCTGAAGCAGACCGGTGAAATCCATCTCGCACTCCAGCTTGAACTTGGGCATGCTCACGCGCACCCTTTCGGAGCGGAGCTCGCGCCTCCATCCTTCCCAACGGGAAGAGCTGAGGGCAGCAAGGGCGTCGTCGAACGCCACTCCCGGGCGGGGCAGCAGGACATACATATCCATATCTCCGCTTTCGTAGGGGAGTTCCAGTATCTGGAAGAAGTCGTTCTGGCAGTAGCGCAGGCTGGCTGTCTGGTGCATCATGTCCACCTGCTGCAGACGGCCGTCCAGGCAGGTGAACGGAGCCTTGTCAGTGCGGGTGAAAGGACTTTCCCACTTGTCATAGAAGTATACCGCGTTAAGCAGAAGCATCTGCATGTCAGGATCTACGTTGTCCAGAATGGAAGGTATCTTGCCATTGGTATTCTTGGAGCACCATCTGTTCACGTCTCCTATGAAAGACCTCTGGCTGAAGTCTTTCGAGTACACTTCGGAGGAGTATTTGTTCTGGACTGTCTTCCTGTAATCCTGATACATCGTGACCTGCTTGTTTACCCATACGGAGTTGGCCACTTTCACGGTCTTGTTCTGAGGAGCGGCGCTATAGTCCTTTCCAAGCACTTTCCACATCTGGTCCGCCGTGCTTCCGCCTGCACCTTCCGCAGCCATCGAGAGTACTGCTCCCAGGCTGAACGGCGATACGCAGATGGACTGACGGGAGCGGAGAGCCTTGAAGACGTCAAAGTCGAAGTCTCCTCCCAGGGTGGACACTGATGCGCTGCCTTCTGGGACCATAGGCTTGATCTCGGACTGGGTTATGGGAGTCAGGTCCAGCGCCGGAAGAGGCATGAACTGCGTCTTGCTGGTGTTGGAACAGGCGCACAGGGCCGTCAGGGCCGCAAATAAGACAATTGTTCGAATTCTGTTCATTCTATTTCATCCATTTATCCAGCCAGTCATATACAATTCTGTGCCAATATAATGAATTTTGTGGTTGAAGTATCCAATGATTTTCATCCGGGAACACGACAAGCTTGGACGGAACACCCATCATCTGGGCTGTATTGAACGCCGCCATTCCCTGTGTATAAGGGATTCTGTAGTCTTTTTCTCCGTGAATGCAGAGTATGGGCTTGTTCCATTTCTGGACGTTCTCAAGAGGTGAGTTTGCATAATGGCGAACAGCTTCCGGGTACTGGCTCCAGGGCGATCCGCTCAGGTAGCCTCTTCCGAGACCTCCGTTGTCAAACTCGGGGAACCACATTTCTTCGGTTGTATAGTACAGGCCGGCCTCGTCGAAGATTCCGGCGTGGGCTATGAAGCAGTCGAAGGTGTTCTCGTGTATTCCTGCCAGGTAATATGAAGAGTAACCGCCGTAGGAAGCGCCCACGCAGGCCAGCTTGCCCACGTAAGGCTTCGATTTGATATAGCGGGCGGCACTGAGGTAGTCCTGCATGTTGAGGCCGATGTAGTCGCCGCTGATCTCCTCTTTCCATTCCTGTCCGCTGGAGGTGGTTCCGCGGCGGTTGGGCATTATCACTATGTAGCCCTGCTCCGCCATCAGGCGGTAGCACCAGCGGTAACTCCAGCTCTGTGAATTGGTGCTCTGGGGGCCGCCCAGGACAATCTCAATTGCCGGATATACCTTTGAAGGGTCGAACTTGGGAGGATACAGGATCCAGGCCTGCATCTGCTGGCCGTCCACTGTCTCAATCCAGACGCTCTCGCTTTTGGGATCTGTCAGCTGTGTGAAGATATGGTCGTTCTCCCTGGTAATGCGGTCAAGTTCGCAGGTGTAGTCGCTGCGGACGCGTACCGAGGCGAGCTCGGTAGGGAAGTTCAGGCAATTGTAGCTGGTGAGCAGGTTCACGGTGTTTCCGCCCGCTATGTATCCGAAAGGAGAATCGAAGTCATAAGGCCAGTCGTCTCCGGTTATGCGGGCCCAGGAGTCAGACTCGATATCCACCATGAATATGGCCTGCAGGCCCTCGGTGAGGGCGTTGAATATGATATGGCTGTCGTCAGGTGTCCATACCAGGCCGGCTACGTCGCGGTCAAGGCTGCCGCAAAGCTGGCGGATGTCCTTGATGCTTACGTCTGCGCTCTGGCCTTCGTCGGTAGTGCCGAATTCGATGTCGCAGACCATCAGCCTCTGCTGGTCGGCCTCGTAGCCGTCCCTGGCCATTGATATCCAGGCCAGCTTGGTGCCGTCGTGGCTCCATACAGGGTCTGTGTCGTAACCGCCGTCCATTGGTATGCGGGTGGTGGCTCCGGTCAGGATGTCAAAGATATAGATTTCTGTATCTGTTGAGAATGCGTAGTCTTTGCCGGTTTTCTTGCGGCAGCTGTAGGCGATGTGCCTTCCGTCAGGAGCCCAGTCAAGCTGCTCCGCTCCGCCAAAGGGTTCGGTAGGAAGCTCGTAAGGCTCGTCGCCCAGGATGTCGAAGGAGTTGTCCGTCGTGATCATTCCGTTTACGGTTGTAGCCACGAATGAACGGGGGATTTCAGTTACCCAGTGGTCCCAATGGCGGTACATAAGGTCCTCAGTGGTGTATGCCCGGGCCTTGTCTAGGGCTGGATCCATATCCTTGGGGGTCTTTACGGGACCGGGAGCGGTGGTGATGAAAATGACGTTGGACTGGTCGGGAGAAAGCTTGAACTCGCTTATTCCTGAAGGGATGTCGCTGAGTTTCTCTTTCTTCCCCAGCTTGTTACCTTTGAGGGGAGCCTTCCAGATCTGGCCGTCCTGGAGGAAGAAGATGCTATTTCCGTCATTGCTCCACCGGGCGTTGCTCACGCTCTTTGCGTATCTTGTCAGCTGAACTTTGTTCCTGCCGTCTATGTCGCAGAGGAAGAGGTTCCTGCAGCTTCTGTTTTCGGCTATCGAGGTATAGGACACTCCGTACAGGATTTTCTTTCCGTCGGGACTGAGCTGAGGGTCTGACAGGCGTCCCATCGAAAGCAGGGCCTCTGGAGTCATCACTCCGTCCGAAAGGGTTATGTCCGACTGTCCGATGTAGCCGGCGCTCTGGTCGTTATTCTTTTTCATAGCTTTTCCGATTAAAGTTCCTGCAAAACATCCCGCAAGTACACAAGCGGCGATAATGAGCAGGCTGGATAGGAATTTGGCAGTTTTCATCGTGTCAACTTATTTTACTGTAGTCTTTTATGTCGTATTTATCTTTGCGCAGTTCACGTGCCAGAAGCCTGTTGGCCGGGAAATCCAGTCCCGGGTCGGCGTCCAGCACTTTCTGGGCATATTCCCTGGCCTGGGACAGCAGGAGGCCGTCCTTCGACAGGGAAGCGATGTTCAGGGCAATGGGGAGGCCGCTCTGCTGCGTACCTTCAAGGTCTCCCGGGCCGCGCATCTTCATATCTTCTTCTGCAATTTCAAAGCCGTTGTCGGTGGCGCAGAGCAAATCAATCCTCTTTTGTGATTCCCGGCTGAGTTTCACGTCCTTCACCAGTATGCAGAATGACTGGTCTGCGCCTCTTCCCACGCGTCCGCGCAACTGGTGCAGCTGGCTGAGGCCGAAGCGCTCGGCGCTCTCAATCACCATCACCGAGGCGTTGGGCACGTCCACCCCCACCTCTATGACGGTGGTGGAAACCAGGATGTTGGCCCTTCCGGCCACGAAGGCGGCCATATTGAAGTTCTTCTCGTCGTTGTTCTGCTGGCCGTGTACTATGGCTACCTTGTACGGAGGGTAGGGGAAATTGCGGACGATGTCCTCGTATCCGTTCTGCAGGTTCTTCAGGTCTATCTTCTCGCTTTCGAATATCAGGGGATAGACTACGAAAACCTGCCTTCCCTTGGCTATCTCCTGCTTCATGAAGTTATACAGCTGGTAGCGCTTGTCCTGGCCTATCTGCAGGGTCTGAACCGGCTTGCGTCCGGGCGGCATCTCGTCAAGGACGCTCACGTCCAGGTCTCCGTACAGAGTCATTGCGAGGGTCCTGGGGATAGGAGTGGCGGTCATTATGAGCACGTGCGGGGGACATCCGTCGCGGCCCTTGGCCCATAGTTTCGACCTCTGGTCCACGCCGAAGCGATGCTGTTCGTCAATGATTGCAAGGCCCAGGCTGTGGAACTGCACCACGTCCTCTATCAGCGCGTGGGTGCCCACGATGATGCCTATGCTGCCGTCCTGGAGTCCGGCGTGGATGCGCTTGCGCTCCTTTGCCGTCGTGCTCCCGGTGAGCAGCGCGCATTGCACGGACGTGGGCTGGAGGTACTTGGAGATGTTGGCGTAGTGCTGCTGCGCCAACACTTCGGTTGGGGCCATTATACAGGACTGGTATCCGTTGCCCACGGCGATAAGGGATGTGAGCACCGCCACCATAGTCTTGCCGGAACCCACGTCTCCCTGAAGCAGGCGGTTCATCTGGCTGCCGCTGGTGAGGTCGGCGCGTATTTCCTTTATGACTCTTTTCTGCGCGCCGGTCAGCTCGAAAGGCAGGGCCTGGAAGCAGGCGTTGAAGTCTTTGCCCACCTTGGGCATCGGTATGCCGTTCTCAGCGCGGCTGCGCACGTATTTCTGTTTCAGAAGGCTCAGCTGGAGGAAGAACAGTTCTTCGAACTTGAGCCTGTATGCCGCCTTTGAAAGGGAGTCCTGGTCCTTGGGGAAGTGGATGTTCTGGAGCGCGAAGCGCAGCGGAACCAGGTGGTTCTCCTTTATGACGTAGTCGGGAAGAGTTTCTTCAATATGGGGGAGGCACTGGTCCAGCGCGGTGGCAATAAGTTTTATCATCACCTTTCCGGTAATGCCCCCGTTCTTAAGTTTCTCCGTGCTGGGATAGACTCCTGTAAGAGTTCCCTGTGCGTTGATGGATCCAGGGGAATCTATCTCCGGATGTACCATATTGAGCTTCCCGTTGAAGAGGGAAGGCTTGCCGAAGAATACGAACTCGCTTCCCGGGACAAGTTTCTCGAATATGTATTTGTTGCCCTTGAAGAAGACAATCTCCATTGAGCCGGTCTCGTCCTCTATGATGACGCTAAGGTGCTTCATGCTTATGAGGTTGCGGCTGGCTACCCTGGCTTTAACCTGGACCCAGGCCAAGTCAGGATGGATGTCTGCTATGAAGGTGTATTTGCTGCGGTCTATGTAGCGGAAGGGATAGAGGTGGAGGAGGTCGGAAATGGTCTCGACCTCCAGCTCTTTTTGCAGGAGCGAGGCCCTTTTGGGCCCCACTCCTGAAAGAAACTGTATCTTGGAATCCCAATCGTACATATGTCGGAATCCTATCTGAAGCCGCCGTGGCCGCCGCCGCTGAATCCGCCGCCACCTCCGATGGAGGTATGGCCGCCGAATCCTCCGGCGCTGCGGGCGCTCCTTTCAAGGGCGGCCTGTTGCGCGGCGCGGGCGTTCTCTATGTTGCGGGACAGCATATTGGACAGGTTCCAGGTATCGAGAGTAGTGACTGTCGCGGAGCCCATAGGAACCAGTTGCTCGTATAGCGTAGGATTGATTTCCTTGAGTTCCTTGCCTACCTTGTCGGCAATTCCGAACAAAGCTCCGAATACCATATAATCCTGCCACAGGGATACCTCCGGAGTGCTGCGCTCTCCTATGAGGGTGAATTCCTGCAGGAAACGGCGGAAGCCGTATAGCTTCTTGGCCTCCTGCCTTCCCTTGTCGGAGTACTGGAGCGATGTGCCCCACATAGACTTTGACGCAAGTGAATCTGTGCTGAGGCGCTTCCTTCCGTCGGAACCTATGTCGTTGCTCCAGTTGAAGAACTGCTGCTTGTTCATCCCGGCCCAGTTGGAGAATTCATTGGGCTGGAGGATATGGTCTTCGCCAGAGGCGGTGTACAGCAGCCTGTAGAGGCGTTTTGCGGAATCGGGCCATTCATCCCCGGTGAGTTCCTCACCGCAGTTGAAGCCAAGGATGATATTCTCGTCGGCATCTTTCTGCGCCCAGAGGACGCTTTTGTATATCATCCTCATTATGATGGCGGAGGCTATGTTGCCGTTCTTGTCCCCGAAGCCGAGGTCGTCTGCAACGGTGAAAGCCTCCACTATGTCTCCTTCATACGGGACATCCCTGTTCCAGGGAACGTCCTTGTCCTTCATCCCGAACAGTTTCTTGCGTTTCCTGCGGGCATTTGCCGAAACGTTGAAGAACAGCGGAAGCGCGAAGGCTATGGCGAACAGAATGGTTGTGAAGATGGCGAAGATCTTTCCGAAGACATCGTCACTCTCGCTGAAGTCGGCGCCTTCCATGGCTCTGTCAAGAACCTGGTCGAAACTGTAATCGCGGGATACCTGAGGCTCGAATATGCCCTTGTCGAAGCGTAGGAGCTCAATTACTGAGTTGTATTCTCCCAGCCTCTTGTTGCTCTTGGCTACGACAACGCCCTCGTCATAACCTATCTCTCCGTCGAAGCCGAAACCCCAGATGCGGGAGTTGTCCTCGTTCAATGACTGGGGCGCGATGATTGTGACGCTGGCCTTCCTGGGGGCGATGCCTTCAGGCACGACCTGGAAGTGGAAAGCGTCGTAGTCTGTGTAGGCGGTGACGACGTTGCTTATCCTGTAGGACACGTTGAAGGTATGATCACCGTACTCTCCGAATCCCCAGCAAATCTCCACTCCGCGCGAAGTGTTCACTATGCCGCATTTGCCTTCTTTCTCCTTCCTGCTTGCATTGATGTCCCATCGGCCGAGGACGGTGAAGTTCCGTCCGGTTTCGTCGGTGATTGCAAGGTCGGAGATTTGCATCTCGCGAAGGTCTTCGCGCGAGACATACAGTTCTGTGCCGGATTCAGCGTGTACGTTCCAGACTTCCTGGAACAACGCCGATCCATCCTGGGCCAGAGTTACAGTGACCCGGATCTCATCGACGGTATTTGCGGAGAATGCGGCAACTGCCGTCAGCAGCGCCGCTACCGCGGATAGCAGGAACCGTCTCATAGCAGTCTAGATTGCCATTGAAGGCATATCGGTCTTGCCCTGAGGCTCCTGGAGGTAATCCTTTACGTTGAAATGGAGAATGTTGGCAACGATGGACTCGGGGAACTGACGTACCACCTTGTTGTACTTGGTGACGGTGTCGTTGTAAGTCATACGGCTCAGGCGCACCTGGTTCTCGTACAAGTTCACGCTGTCCATTGCCTTGGCGTAATTCTCGTTGGCCTTCAGGTCAGGATACTGCTCGGCAACTACGTTGATCTGGCGGATGGCTCCGGCGATTGCCTCTTCCTGGGCGTTTGCCTCGGCAGCGGTGCTGGTTCCGGTGATCTGCTTGCGCATTGCGATAACGTCCTTGAGGGTCTTGTACTCGTGCTCGTTATATGACTTTACGAGTTCTACAAGTGCCGTGAGAGCGTCCCAACGGCTGTTTTGCTGAACGCCGATCTGGCTCATCGCATTCTGGCAGAGCTCGTCTTTGCTCACCAGGTCCCTCTGGACCTTTACGAACCAGGAAACAAGAATAAGCAAAAGGGCGATGATAATAATTGCTGCAATCATATCTGTAAGTTTTAGTTATTGATTTCTTATTCAACTTATAAATATACGCAACTTCTCACAAAAAACAAATCCCCTCGCCAGGGCAATGCCTTACTCACTGACGGAGTCTGAAGGGGAGCGTTCGGGGCGGAGGCCGGCGCGGAGGCGGACAAGGCGGGTGATGACGGCGTTCTCCGACCGGCCGAAGATGCCGGCAAGGTCCTGAAAGGATTGGTTCTCAAGGTAAAGTGCCACGAGACGCTTGTCGTCTTCTGCCGTCCAGGGTCTTGGAGACGCCTTCGGGGTGTAGAGCCCCATCGCTTTGAGTTTCATCCTTATGGAGTTGGTGGTGCGGCCAAGATGCTCTGCCATATCGGAGAAAGCCAGGTCGTAACTGTACATCTCCTCCAGTTCTTTTGTTTCTTCATCGCTCCACGGTTCGTTGAATCGTGGATAGCGGGTTTTCAGCTCGCCATACTTTTCAGGAGTCAGGATAGTGTTCATAGTTCAATAATGTTTAAATCCGCGGACAAGTTAAAGAACACTGTCCGTGTAGGCAAAATAGAAACGTTTAACACGGATAAACGAAGACAGGATGGTCCGTGGGGCCATCCTGTCTTGGAGTATTTTTGTGAAAAATTAGTCGAGCTGAGGACCGGCGGCTACGAGGGCCTTTCCGGCTTCGTTGCTTTCGTACTTGTGGAAGTTCTTTATGAAACGTCCTGCAAGGTCCTTTGCTTTCTCCTCCCATACTGAAGGATCTGCGTAGGTGTCGCGAGGATCAAGGATTCCGGTATCTACACCTGCGAGTTCGGTAGGAACCTCGAAGTTGAAGTAAGGGATGTACTTGGTAGGAGCCTTGTCGATGGATCCGTTCAGGATGGCGTTGATGATGCCGCGGGTGTCGCGGATGGAGATACGCTTGCCTGTTCCGTTCCAGCCGGTGTTAACCAAGTAAGCCTGGGCTCCACTCTGCTCCATTCTCTTCACGAGTTCCTCTGCATACTTTGTAGGATGGAGCTCGAGGAATGCCTGTCCGAAGCAGGCTGAGAAGGTAGGAGTAGGCTCGGTGATTCCACGCTCTGTTCCGGCGAGTTTAGCTGTGAATCCTGAGAGGAAGTAGTACTTGCACTGCTCGGAGCTCAGGATTGAAACCGGAGGAAGAACGCCGAAAGCGTCAGCTGACAGGAAGATTACCTGGTTTGCAGCAGGGCCTTCTGAGTCAGGACGTACGATGTTGTCGATATGGTAGATAGGATAGGAAACGCGGGTGTTCTCGGTAACGCTCTTGTCGGCGAAGTCAATCTTGCCGTTCTCGTCAACGGTAACGTTCTCGAGGAGGGCGTCGCGGCGGATGGCGTTGTAGATATCAGGCTCGGACTCCTTGTCAAGGTTGATGACCTTTGCGTAGCAGCCGCCCTCGAAGTTGAATACTCCGTGGTCGTCCCAGCCGTGCTCGTCGTCACCGATGAGGAGGCGGTTAGGGTCGGTGGAAAGGGTGGTCTTGCCAGTTCCCGAGAGACCGAAGAAGATGGCGGTGTTCTTGCCGTTCTTGTCGGTGTTGGCGGAGCAGTGCATTGCTGCGATGCCCTTGAGAGGAAGGTAGAAGTTCATCATTGAGAACAGACCCTTCTTCATCTCGCCGCCGTACCAGGTGTTGAGGATTACCTGCTCCTTGGAAGAAACGTTGAATGCAACGCAGGTGTCGGTGCGGAGACCGAGCTCCTTGTAGTTGTCAACCTTTGCCTTGGAAGCGCAGTATACCAGGAAGTCAGGCTCCTGGTCAAACTCCTTCTGGTTCTTGGGACGGATGAACATGTTGGTAACGAAGTGAGCCTGCCAGGCAACCTCCATCACGAAGCGAACCTTCATGCGGGTATCGGTGTGGGTTCCGCAGAATCCGTCTACGACGAAGAGCCTCTTGCCGCTGATCTGCTTGAGGGCGATTTTCTTTACCTCTGCCCATACAGACTCTGACATCTCGTGGTTGTCATTGGGATATTCCGGGGTGTTCCACCATACGGTGTCCTTAGAGAACTCGTCCATTACGATGTATTTGTCCTTAGGGGAGCGTCCGGTGTAGATTCCGGTCATTACGTTGATGGCTCCGAGTTCAGTTACCTGGCCTTTGTCGAAACCTTCCAGGCCGGGTTTTGTCTCCTCATTGTACAATACCTCATATGTAGGATTGTAGAGGATTTCAGTGGTATCGAGGATACCGTACTTCTTCAAATCGATGTTGCTCATAATGTATGATATGTTATTATTTTTGTAAAAATTTACGTTTTGCCGAAATCATACGAAAATAGGTATTTTTATTTGATTTGGCAAGCAGAAAAACCTTACTTTTGTATATAAAACGATTAAGGAAGTGACACCGTCAGAGGTACTTAAGGAATATTGGGGATACGACGCCTTCAGACCGATGCAGGAGGAGATAATAACCTCCGCGCTGGAAGGCCGCGACACCCTTGCCCTGCTCCCTACGGGAGGAGGCAAGAGCGTCTGCTTCCAGGTACCTGCGCTTATGCGCGACGGCCTCGCCCTGGTGGTCACACCCCTTGTAGCTTTGATGAAAGACCAGGTGCAGAACTTGGGGGAAAGGGGGATAAAGGCTGTGGCGGTGCATTCCGGAATGAGCCGCAGGGATGTGGACCTGGCTTTCAACAATGCCACCTACGACCCTGACTGCAAGTTCCTCTACCTGTCACCGGAACGCCTCAATACAGACCTTTTCAAGAGCTATTGCAACCTGCTGCCCATAAGCTTCATAGTGGTGGACGAGGCGCACTGCATCTCCCAGTGGGGCTACGACTTCCGTCCCGACTACCTGCAGATAGGGGAACTCCGCTCCGTGATTGATGCGCCCGTGATAGCCCTTACAGCCACCGCCACCCCCCAGGTGGCCCTCGACATAATGGACAAACTGCGTTTCCCGGAGCCAAACCTGCTGAAAACGGGCTTCGAACGCCAGAACCTGAGTTACATCGTCCGCAAAGCTGAGGACAAGAACGGCCAGCTCCTGTCAGTATGCAGGGGTATAGAAGGCTCAGGAATCGTTTATGTCCGCAACCGCGCCGGCTGCGAGGAAACGGCCTCATTCCTGCGGCAGAACGGGCAGAGCGCCTCGTTCTACCACGCGGGACTGAGCCCTGACACCCGCGCCGCACGTCAGGAAGACTGGAAGAGCGGCCGCATACGCATAATGGTGTGCACCAATGCCTTTGGAATGGGAATAGACAAGGCGGACGTGCGCTTCGTGGCGCATATGGGCCTGCCCGACAGCCCGGAGGCCTATTTCCAGGAGGCCGGAAGGGCCGGGCGCGACGGCTTGCGCTCCTACGCCGTGCTCATTTGGAACAGGATCGACCTGCAGCGCCTGAAGCAGATAGAGCAGACGTCTTTCCCTTCCCTCGAATACATAGAAGACATATACCAGAAAGTTCATCTGTACGCCGGGATTCCGTATGAATCCGGACTGGGAAGGCAGATCCGATTCGACCTCCCGGAATTCTGCCACAATTACTCCCTGAGGGCTCCTCAGGTGCATTATTCCCTCAAATATCTGGAGAGGGAAGGCCATATCACATACGCCGAGGACGTGGACCTGGATACCAGGGTGAAGATAACCGCTGACCGCACTGAGCTTTACGACCTGGAATTCCCCGACGGAAAGATGGCCGAGGTCCTGGAGTCCCTTATGAGAATGTACACCGGCATTTTCTCATATCCTGTTCCAATAAGGGAAGATGCCCTGGCCACCAGCTGTTCCGTAAGCGTCCCGGAACTCAGGCAGCTGCTATACAAACTCTCGCTTGAACACGTAATCAACTACATCCCTTCCGACCACTCGTCTGTCATCTACCTGCATCACGCCCGCCTCCAGCCCGGCAATGTCCAGCTGTCCCCGCAGAAGTACGCCCAGCTGAGGGAGAACTTCCGCAAGCGCGCCGAGGCAATGGCAGACTATGCCGCGGAGGAAGGGGAGTGCCGCCAGAAATACCTTATGCGCTATTTCGGACAGGAAGATTCGGAAGACTGCGGAAGCTGCGACGTCTGCCGGCGCGGAGCCGCCTCCAAGGAAAGGCTGCGCGAGTTCCTGCGCGCCAATCCGCAGAGCACCCCCGCTCAGATTGCGGCGTTCTGCGCAGACCCGCAGAACGGCATCTTCGGGGATGTCGCTGCTATGGCAAGGGAAATCCTGGACAGCTGATCAGCCTATCGTAAGGCCGTCGTAGGCCAGATGTACGTGTGGCGGAAGTTCCTTCTCGAATTCGGCGTATGCCGGAAGCAGGTGAGAGATATGTATGATGTAAGACTCCTTGGCGCCGACCCTTTCAAAGAATTCCAAAGCCTCGTTAAGGGAGAAGTGCGAGAAATGCGTACCTCTCTTGACGCAGTTGACAGTGACGGCGTCAAGCCCCTTAAGCTTGTCGAACTCTGATTCTTCCACCTGGTTCATATCCGTGATGTAAGCCACGTTTCCGAAACGGAATCCCAACACTGAGAGCACTTTCTCCTTGTGGTGCCATCCCTGGATCGGAATGACTTCCACAGGAGGAAGCGGGTCGCACGGGGCAGCCGGAGTCCTGAAATATCCTTGTCCGGAAACCCATCTCAAGTCGTCGTCCTCTGCATTGGAGTGCACCTTGAAAGGCTTGGATGAGTCTATCAGATGTATGTTCCACTCAGGGGATCCGGGGTATTTCTTCTCTGCAAAGGCGTAGCTGTACTCCTGACGCAGGGCTTTCATCACGTATTCTTCGCAGTATATGTTCACCGGCTTGGCCTCTATGAGGTTGAAAGAGCGCAGGTCGTCAACCCCTCCCGTGTGGTCTTTGTGGTTGTGTGTAAGGAGCACGGCGTCAAGATGGTCTACTCCTTCCCTGAGCATCTGGGTTCGGAAATCTGGTCCGCAGTCAATGAGGATGGTCAGGCCTTTCCAGCGTACCAGGGCGCTTGCCCTGAGGCGCTTGTCGCGGGGGTCGGTGCTTTTGCATACCGGGCAGTTGCATCCTATTATGGGGATGCCCTGTGATGTTCCGGAACCTAAGAAAGTCAGTTTGGCCTTTTCCATTATCTCAGATTATTACGTCTGCCAGCTGCCCTGCGAGGGCGGGGTCATATGGCCTTGTTATTCGAATATAGTTACCGGTGTATCCTCCCATTGCACCGTCTTTCTCCTTGGATTCGAAGAGTACCTTCTCCCGGATCCCGCGGTTCTCCTCCACGAATTCGGCGTGGAGAGACGCGCAAAGGTCTTCCAGCAGGGCTACCCTGCGGTCCTTCTCCTGGGCAGGAACCTGGCCATCCATAACGGCTGCAGGAGTCCCCGGCCTGGGGGAGTAGGGGAATACGTGGATGAAAGCGGGGCGGACGCTCTTGATAAACTCCAGGGATTCAAGGAACAGCTCGCGAGTCTCCCCGGGAAGCCCGGCCATAACGTCTATGCCGAAGAAGACCTTGGGCTTTCCCGGACCTTCCATCCGCGAGCGTATATAATCAAGTTTCTCCCTGAAAAAAGCGGTGTCATAGCGCCGGCCCATCCTGGCCAGCAGGGTATCGCTGCCGCTCTGCAGAGGGATGTGGAAATGCGGTTGGAACTTGGTCCCTGAGGCTATCCAGTCTATGATCTCCGGTGTTATCAGATTGGGCTCGATGGAGGAGATCCTGTACCTTGCAATGCCCTCCACTTCGTTCAGGGCCTTGAGCAAGTCCAGGAAGGATTCCCCCGTGCTGCGGCCGAAATCGCCCGTGTTGACGCCTGTAAGGACTATCTCCCTGGCGCCTTCAGCGGCTATGAGGCGGGCGTTGCGCACGCACTCTTCAATAGGAATATTGCGGCTTTCACCCCGGGCGTAGGGAACAGTGCAGTACGCGCAGAAACTGTTGCATCCGTCCTGCACTTTCAGGAAGGAACGAGTCCTTTCGCCGGTGCTGAACGCCGCAAGGACGTCCCCTCCCGGGGATTCCATCCCCTCGGGGACGGCTATGCCCACGTAACGCAACGTCTCGGCCACGAGCCTTCCTTTGCTCCCGCTTCCGAACACCAGACTCACTCCCTGGATGCCCTTGATCTCTTCCGGCTCCAGCTGCGCGTAGCAGCCGGTGACAATTATCCTGGCATCCGGGTTTATGCGGTGTACCTTGCGTATCTCGTTCCTGGATTTCGCAGTGGAGGTCTGAGTTACTGCACAGGTGTTAATCAGGTAAATGTCAGCCTTCTGGCGCCAGGGCACCACCGTCAGACCTGCGGCCTTGAAACCGCGTTCGTAGGTGGAAGTCTCGGCGTAGTTCAGTTTGCATCCGAGGGTGATGAAGGCTATGGTCATAGAGTCAGGGTCACTGATGCGCTTTGGGCGTTGCCGCCAACCGGCGGATTGAACTTGGTCACTTTCAGTTCCATTTCCTCTATCTCAGGATGAGCCTCCAGAATGGCGTCGAAGATGCGCGCCGCAACGTTTTCCAACAGATTTGAAGGCTGGGACATCTGCGCTGCGACTATGTCGTAGATCTTTGAATAGTCCAGAGTCTTGGAAAGGTCGTCAGAGAGTGCGGCCTGCCTGATGCCGTACCTGCACCTGAAGTCCACGGTAAACTCGTTGCCGTACTCTTTCTCTTCTTCCAGGCAGCCGTGGAAAGCAGTGAAATGCATTCCCCGGAGCTCTATTATGCCAGTATCAGGAATACGCATGGTCTTTTTCCTATGGTTAAGTTCTCTTTCTTCCACTTTGCAACGGTCAGGGTCCTGATGAAGGCGGTGGGCAGGGTGATGTCAGCCGCCACGCAGAGCCTGGTTCCGGCCTGGCAGACCTGGAGCAGGTCCGAGAACAGGGAATCGTTTCGGTATGGAGTCTCTATGAATATCTGTGTCTGCCTGTTTGAGGCGGAAATCTTCTCTATCTTCCTTATTGCGGCCTTCCTGTCGTCGGCCTTGGCGGGGAGGTAGCCGCAGAATGCGAACGACTGCCCGTTGAGCCCCGACGCCATAAGCGCCAGCATCAAGGACGACGGCCCCGTCATAGGAACCACCGTGATGCCTTTGGCGTGGCAGAGGGCCACCAGGGCGGATCCAGGGTCCGCTACCGCCGGAAGCCCGGCCTCGGTGATCAGGCCCACGTCATTCCCGTCCAGGAAAAGGGACTCCATTTCCCTGACTTCGTCAGGACTGGTATGTTCGTTAAGGGTTACGAGGCGCAGCGTGTCGATATGGCCCTTCAGGCCGGCCTTGGAAAGATATCTCCTGGCAGAACGGAGTTCCTCCACCACAAAAGTGTCCAGGCCCTTCAGACAGTCCAGCACTGCAGAAGGGATTACCTCTTCCGGCGGGTTGTCTCCCAGAGGGGAGGGAATCAGGTAAAGTTTTCCGTATGCCATTATTCTATGTTGAAAATAACTTTTTCTTCTTCTTGTTCGTCCACGGCTTCCGCCGCTTTCTTCTTCTTGGACTGGAATATGCTGTTCCACAGCTCCTTGAAGGTTGTGAACTCTTTCTGGTAAGCCATACCTATTCCGTTCCTCTGGCTGTCATCAAGATAGTTGGTGTACTGGTCCACGGAATGGGAGAACAAAGTAAGGCGCAAAGCTCCGGACCTGTTCAGCTTGACTTCTATGTCCAGGTCTCCCACCAGGTCGCTGGAGGAGTTGCTCTGGTACATCCTGTTTCCGATTGCTCCGTTGACCACCACCCTGTTGTTGAACAGCTCGGTGGATATGGCCACGTCGAATATGTCCTTGCCTCCTTCGTTGGGCTGGTATTTCAAGCCCAGATCCAGCGGAATGTTCAACTGTTGCAGGACGTTGCTCAACTGGTTGGCCATTATGCCGGCAACGTTGGAATACAGCATGCTGGACGTGTTGACTATCCCTGACTGCTCGTCCGGGATAAAGCTGTTGCCCACCAGAAGGGCTACGAACTGTTTCTGTACTTTGTCTTCTGTATTCAGGGCGCTTTCTACGCTGGCCCTTGTTATAGGATCGATGTCCGGGATGTCTATCGCGAAGGCCAGCTGGGGATTGCGAAGCTTGTCGTAGATGTTCAGGGTACACTCCACGGTCCTGCGGGAGCCGACTGAGGTGGTGTCAGCGATGAGTCCCGACAGGGAAGCCTTGGTTGTGTATACGGCGTTGATGTCCAGGTCGCTGTCCATCACGTCGCCGTTGAACTTTATGGAACTGCCGTCCTTGATGTTGAAGTCCCTGGTGGCAACGTCCAGCAGGCCAAGGTGGCAGAGTCCGTTGTTTATGGTATAGTCTCCGTTGATGGTGAAGGTGTTGTCCCGTACGTCTATGGCGGTGGAACCCTGTCCTGTACAGGTAATTGTGCTGGACGCCTCCTTGTCCAGCTCCAGCATCAGTTCCGTCTCCGGGGTGACGTTCACGTTAAGCCTTACGTCCAGGCTGCCGCTCTTGGAGGAAGTATTCTGCACGTGCTCGTAATTGCGGTAGAACCTCTCGTACGGATCTACCCAGACATCTTCCTTCACTTCCTTGAATACCAGCAGTTTAGTGTTGTTCTGGGAGCTTGTGTTACCCAGGGCTACGTGGAATCTTCCGGTCCTGCCCGTAGTGGCGTCCACGCTCAGGGTAAGGTGGTCGAACGGTCCTGTTATTCTGACGTTACCGCTGGCGTACAGCTGGCCGTAAACGGGTGAATCCTGTGAGAAAGTGGTGTTGAAAGCCTGGATGTTGTCCAAAATGAAACGCATGTTCATCCTCAGGTCCTTGAGCTTGTCGTAATAAAGGCCGCCCCTGACTCTTCCGGTACCGTTTCCAGTATCTCTCAATGTGACGTCGTTGAAAGTTATTCCGGTGTCGCTGACCTCGAAAGGTCCTGTAAGCATATAAGGCACGTTGGTATAGGCTACGCGCAGGAGGACGCCGTTGAGGAAAGTGTCTTCTCCGGAAATAGACAGGTTGTCAGGAGTTCCGGACAGATTGATGGTGCCGTGAACGCGGCCGCTCATCTCGCTGAAGACATCCGGGGCTATTCCGTCGAAATATGCCAGGTTGAAGCCGTCGAGCACTGCTTGCGCTGAAAGGTTCTTGCTGGAAGGAGTGTACGATCCGTGGACGTCTATGGGATTTGCTCCGTCCAGCTTGGAAACCAGGGTGGCCTCTATGCTGGAGGTCTCGTCGTTCCAGTTGCTGGCGAGTTCCAATTCTCCCAAGGGCACTCCGTTGAGGGTTGTGCTGTCGGTTACGATGCTCATTATCAGGCCCATCTCGCCCTCAATGGGAGAAGTGAGCACGGCCTGTCCGGTAGCCCTGCCTCCTATGTCCATCGCTCCGTTGAGCAGCTGGCCAATGATTCCGAGGTTGAAACTGTCCAGGCTCAGGATAAGGGTGTCAGGTCTGGTCTTTGAGATTCCTCCGTCCAGGGTAAGGAACTGGTCTTCGCCGTCGATTACCAGGCTTCCGATTTTTATGTCTCCGTTATTGAACGAGATATCAGCGGGCATGATTCTCCAGTCCGTACCGCCTTCCGATATGATGCTTGGCTGGGTGGTTGCTTCTATCGCCAGTTTCCCGTCCTCATCGCGGCTGAAAGTGCCCAGGAATCCCAGCTCGCCTCCGGAGAGGGTTTCTCCCGGATTGTGGTAGCTGAGCCTGGTGTCCAGGGTGTTGTCCGCCATACCTATGGTGATGGCGGTGTTGTTGAGGGCGAAGCTTCCGATGGAGGCCTCGTTGCTTGTGAACTGGCCGCTTACCATATCGTCCAGGTTGTTCAGAGTCAGGTTCACGTCCTTGACGTACTTGTCCTCGAAGGCCAGTCTCTGGGATACGACGGAGGCGTTCATTATTCCATCCTGGTTTATGTCCAGGTCTATTGTGCTGCCTTCAGCTATGTAAAGGCCGGGCATCACGAAACTGAGAAGGTCATAGGCCTTGTGGATGTCTACGTCTATGTTGTAGTGGGCTGAATCCCATTCCTCCGAGGGCTTGTCAAAAAAGGCGGGAAGAGCCTTCTTGCCCACTACTTCCATAAGGGCTGCGGGCAGTTTGGATATAGACCTGTTGGAAAGGTAAGTCGCGTCTGCGAAACCGGATTTCAGATTGATGCGGTACAGGTCCCTGGCGCTCTGGGAGGAGATTGATATGTCTCCTATGTCGTACTGGCCGTAATCATTCTCCAGGAAAAGGTTGGAGACGTCGGCGGTGCCTATGAGGTCTCCTTCGGGAATGCGCATATAGTTGGCGTTGAGGACCATGGATGCCTTGGAGGTTCCGCGCTTGTCTATGTTCAGGGCGTTGAGGTCGGCGTAGCCAAGATTCAGGTAGAACTTGTACAGTGCGTTCTGGTCCTGAGGAGCAAGGCTGAGCAGTCCCTGGAACAGGAAGTGGAGGTTGGGGTCTCCGCAGACTATCTTGCCGTTGAAGGCGTTGTCGGCCAGTTCTCCTGCTCCTGCGATGTCTGTGTAGTCGTAACCGAGGGCGTTGAGCCTGCTTATAGCTAAAGTGTCAATGGTGATATGCGGGGTTCCCTTGCCGAGGGAGGCGCTGGCGTTGGTATGGAGGGTGAGCTGATGGACTTCATCGATTCCGATGAGTTTTCCTATGTCCAGGTCGTGGGTGTTCACGTTGGCTCTGATCTTGACGGGGGAGTTGCCGGAGAGACCGGAAAGATTGCAGATTGCGTTGAGCAGGCCGCTTCCACTGCTGAGGGAGACGTCCGCATTAAGGTCAGACAACTTTCCGGAGCCCTTGGCGGTGAGCTTGAATGTCTCTCCGCCGCCATACTTGCGCAGGTCGGGGGCGTTCTTGCCCAGGACTTTTTCCAGCAGGGCCTGCAGCTGGGCCATATTGAAATCCACGTTCTTGACATCGAAACCCACCGATATGTCCTCAGGGCCGGTGAGTCCTGCGATGCGGCCGCTGAGGGAAGTGCGTACGCCGCTGCTCTCGGTGACGGTGGCGTTGTCGAACACCAGATTATTGATTGGGCCGCGTCCCTTGGCGGACACTATGTCAAGGGTCAGGGGCATCGACTCGAGGCTTCCGGCAAAGCCGGAAAGGGTCTTGAAGTCCAGGTGGCTCCTGCCTACCTGCATGTCCAGCTTTATCTTGTCCGTGAACTGTGCATAGTCAGAGTGGGGACCGCTCATTGAGAATCGCGGTACTGAAACGTCAGACCAGCGGTCCTTCATCTTGATGTCGGTGATTTCCGCCAGGGAGTCGCCTATCCTGGCTTCTGCGCTGAGGTCCTGGATTGTATAACCACACTTGTCCTGTGCGCTCAGGTGCTCCAGAGTACCGTGGATGATTCCTTCGTGAACTTTCAGGTTCTTGGCCCGGAGGTTGGCCGTGAGGTCAAGGTCCGCCCAGTTCATACCCTGTCCGCAATACTCCGGAATATCCGGGTTCAGGTTCATCATCTTGAACCGGAAGTTGCTGATGTTCACGTTGTTGATGCTGGCCTCGAAGTTCAGCTTGGGAGGTTCCGGATTCTCCGTCTCACCAAATATGTGAGTAAGGTTGGATTTTCCGTCTGCGTCTGTTATGAGCGCGAACATACCGTCGGAGACAGCAAGGCTCTTTATGTTGAAGGGGTTTTCCTTGTTGAAAAGTCCCTTGAGGGAGAACTTGGCGGTGACATTGCGCGCGAAGAAGACTGTGTCCTGGCCGCCGGTGCGGTTGTCGTCCGTGAGAAGGGCGTCGGTCACGATTATAGTGTTGAAAGGCTCTATGCGCAGGCTGCCCACCTGTATTTTGCCTCCAATCTTCTCATCGAGGGAAGCCAGGGCCCTTTTGGCGATGCCGGTCTGAACGGCAGGTATCTGCAGCAGCAGGATGGCCGCTATCAGAATGAGCAGCAAGCCGGCCAGTATACGGAGTACTATGTGCTTTGACTTTTCGATACCAAAAGGGTTTAATCCACCAAATTTAACGATTTTTATGCTAAATTTGCACCATTATGGCAGATATTATTTTAGGGATAGAATCATCCTGTGACGATACCTCGGCGGCAGTGATAAAAGACGGCTGGCTGCTTTCCAACGTCATTGCGAGCCAGGAGGTGCACAAGTCTTTCGGAGGAGTCGTCCCGGAACTGGCCTCCCGCGCGCACGAGATGAACATTGTCCCGGTCGTGAGCGAAGCCCTTTCCCGGGCCGGTATTTCCGGCTCAGACCTTACTGCCATTGCTTTCACCCGCGGTCCGGGCCTTCTGGGATCACTTCTTGTGGGCACTTCCTTCGCCAAGACCATGGCTCTTTCCCTTGACATTCCCCTGGTGATGGTCAATCACCTTCAGGGACATATCCTGGCAGGCTTCGTAAAGCAGGAAGGCGCTCCCAACAAGGCTCCTGCCTTCCCGTATCTGTGCCTCCTTGTTTCAGGCGGCAATTCACAGATAGTAAGGGTGGATTCCCCACTGGAGTTCACCATCCTGGGACAGACAATAGACGATGCCGTGGGTGAGGCTTTCGACAAGTGTTCCAAGATGATGGGGCTGGGGTACCCCGGAGGGCCGATAATCGACGCATTAGCCAAGAAAGGAGACCCTAAGCGCTTCACCTTCGCCAAGCCCCACATAGAGGGGCTGGACTACAGTTTCAGCGGAGTCAAGACTTCCTTGCTTTACTTTGTCCGCGACCAGATCGCAAAGGACCCGGAGTTCATGGAAAAGAACAAGGAAGACATCTGTGCATCTTTCCAGAAGTGCTTGATAGACATACTGATGGATAAACTGATCAAGGCCGCAAAACTTACCGGTATCAAGGAAATCACCATAGGCGGCGGAGTATCTGCCAACAGCGGCCTGCGTCAGCGTATAGTGCAGGAGGGGGAGAAACGCAAATGGAACGTCTATCTGCCGGAATTCAAGTTCACCACGGACAATGCGGCTATGATTGCCATAGCCGGATATTACCATTACCTGGCAGGGGAGCGCTGTCCTCTTGATGTGGCCCCCGTATCCAGGATAGCAGATTTCTAAAGTATGAAGGAATTCGACGTCGTAACGCCTCCCGGAAGGGAACCTTCGCAGCAGGAGGTCCTTTCCGCGGCAAGGAAGCAGCTTGGCTTGCCGGCTTCTGCTGTCCCGCAGACAGTGCTGCTCAAATGTTCCATAGACGCCCGCAAGGACGTGGTGTACCGCTACCGTTACGCCGCATATCCTCCGGGAGAAGAGTATATCCCGTTCCAAATTCCTGAATATAAGGACGTTCACGATGCTCAACCAGTCATCATGGTGGGCGCCGGCCCTGCTGGAATGTTCGCCGCGCTCAAGCTCCTTAACCTGGGACTGAAGCCCGTGATCCTGGAGCGGGGCAAGGACGTTCACCGCCGTAAGGCGGATATGGCCGCGCTGTCACGTACGGGCGTGGTGGATCCGGATTCCAATTACTGCTATGGCGAGGGCGGCGCAGGTGCGTTCTCAGACGGAAAGCTGTTCACGCGTTCCACCAAGCGTGGGGATGTCCGCGAGGTGCTGTATCCGCTCGTAGCCTTCGGGGCCTCTGAAAAGATACTTACAGACGCGCATCCTCATATCGGCTCCGACAAGCTTCCGGAAGTGGTGGAGAACATACGCAAGTGCATCATTGACCACGGCGGGGAATATCATTTCGATTCCCGGGTAACTGACATCCAGAAGCTGGATGATGGCGGTTTCTGTGTGAAGACCTTACAGGGGGCGGAATACAGGGCTGACAAGGTGATTCTTGCTACCGGCCACTCTGCAAGGGATATCTATGAATTAATGCAGCGGCGTGGCGCGCCCCTCCAGGCAAAGGGCTTTGCCCTTGGCGTGAGGGTGGAGCACCCGCAGCACATTATAAACTCTGCCCGCTATCACGGCAGGCAGTGGCCCGGAATGCCAGCGGCCGAATATTCCTTCGTGGAGCAGGTGGACGGCAGGGGAGTTTTCTCTTTCTGTATGTGCCCTGGAGGCATCCTGGTTCCCTCGATGACCGAGGAACAGACCGTAGTCCTTAACGGAATGTCCAATTCCGCCCGCAACTCCAGGTGGGCAAACAGCGGCGTTGTAGTTTCCATCGAGCCGGAGGATATACCCGGCGACAATCCTTTCCGTCTGATGGACTTCCAGAGGGACGTTGAGCGGAAAATGTTCTCCTTCAGCGGTTCGGCGCAGGCTCCCGCCCAGAGGATGAAGGACTTCTGCCACAAGGTGGTGTCGGAAGACCTTCCCAAGACTTCCTATTTCCCGGGGGCTGTCAGCGCACCTCTTCACGAGCTTCTTCCGGATATGGTGGCGTCACGTCTTAGAAAGGCGTTTCCGCTGGTGAACATCAACATCCGCGGGTATTATACCAACGATGCCTTGCTGCTGGGCGTTGAGTCCCGTACGTCGTCTCCTGTACGCATACCAAGAGACCCGGAAACGCTGGAATGTCTCCAGGTCCCGGGTCTGTATCCTTGCGGCGAGGGCGCCGGCTACTCAGGCGGAATAGTGTCCAGCGCGCTGGACGGCATCCGCTGCGCCGTCGCAGCCGCCTCTAAAGCTTGAAGCTGACGCTTCTGAGAGCTTCTCCCAGTTCTTCAGTCTTTTGTGTAGGAGCTGCGGTTCCTACGGTAATCTTGTATGTACCCTTGAGCAGTTTGGCATTTCCGTCCTCCTGAAACTCCTTCATTTGATCAGGAGTAACGGTGAAGCGTACGGTGCGGCTCTCGCCTGGCCTGAGGGTAACCCTCTCGAATGCTGCAAGCTGGCTGAACGGGGCACCTGCGCCTGCGTTGGGGGTCGATACATAGAGCTGGACGGTTTCTGTGCGCTCTACGTTGCCAGTGTTGGTGATGGGTATCTCCACCTGAACTTCGTCTCCGAGTTTGGGCTTCCGAGTAAGCAGGGTGAGGTCTCCATAGTTGGCGCAGCCGTAAGAGAGACCGTATCCGAAGGGATACATAATGTTGCCTTCCATATACTTATATGTACGTCCCTTCATCGAGTAATCGTCAAACTCGGGGAGGGCCTCGGTAGAGATAGGGAAGGTTATAGGCAGACGACCGGAGAAATTCCTCTCTCCGAACAAAAGTTCTGCAAGGGCGTCCCCGCCTTCCTGCCCAGGATACCAGGCCATGATTATTGCGTCTGCAACTTCTGCTATCTCCTGAAGGTTGACAGGGCTTCCTCCGGTAATGATTACGATTAGTTTGTTGTTCGGAGTGCGGAGACTAGCCACCTGTCGGAAAAAATGCAGCTGGTTCTCAGGCAGGTCCAGACTCAGGCGGTCACCAATGGACGGAGAACTGATAGCATCACTCTCTTCCCCCTCTGTGGTTCCGTTGTTGCCGAGGAACATGAATGTGTAGTCAGCACTTGCTGCCTGTGCGGTTGCGTAATTGCCTGGGTTTATGTCCTTTGCCGGAACAATTGTGTATGCAGGTTTATAATTGACATTAGTTCCACCGCTGACATGAGAAACGATAGCCTGCAGGTAAGTGCTGTAATGGTCGGAGATGCCGAAATAATTGCCCATCAGTGCATATGTGTCAGTAGCGGCGGTACCTGTCACGTATACGTTTTGAATGTCCTTCCTGAGAGGCAGGATGTTGTCATTCTTTAAAAGAACCATTGATTCTGCGGCCGCATCCCTTGCAAGCGCATAGTGCGAAGGACTAGCTATGACGCTAGGTGAAATGCCGTAATAAGGGCAGTCTGGGTCGTCGTACAGGATGCCCAGTTTCAACTGGGTCATAATGAGCGGCTCAAGTGCCTTGTCTATGTCAGCCTCGGTGAGAAGTCCGCGATCTATGGCAGTCTTGAGACTGAGGAATGAAGTGCCGCATTCCAGGTTGAGGCCGGCTTTTATGGCAATGGCACTGGCTGTGGCGGCATCTTGGGCGATATGGTGTCCGCCGTATATATCATCAATCGCTCCACAGTCTGATACTACATGGCCTTTGAATCCCCAGGTGTTGCGTAGAAGGTCAGTTAGAAGGAACTTGCTGCCTGAAGCGCTGTCACCGAACACACGGTTATAGGCTCCCATGACTACCTCAACCTTGGCCTCTTTAACCAATCTCTCAAAAGCTGGGAGATAGGTTTCATACAAATCCTTCTGGCTAGGAACGGCGTTGAAACTATGACGGGTGGATTCTGGTCCGGAGTGAACAGCAAAATGTTTTGCACAGGCTCCCGCTTTGAGGTAGAACGGGTCGTTTCCTTGTATTCCTTTCACGTATGAGGTTCCCATAGTTCCGGTGAGGTATGGATCCTCTCCATAGGTTTCCATTCCACGGCCCCATCTTGGATCCCTGAAAATGTTTATGTTAGGGGCCCAGAAAGTCAGGCCTGTATATCGGCTGAAATTATTAACGGAGCGGGCTAGGTCGAATTTTGCGCGTCCCTCGTCAGATACCGCGTTTCCGATGGCCCAAATCAGTTCCGGATTGAAAGTAGCTCCGAGACCTATCGGTTCTGGAAAAACAGTTGCGAGCCCGTTGCGGGCCACTCCGTGAAGGGCCTCGCTCCACCAGTCGTAAGGCTTGATTCCCAGTCTCTCAACACCTGGAGTGCTGTTCATCATCATACTGATTTTCTCGTCCAGAGTCATCTGGGCTATCACTTCTGCGGCCTTGCGGTGCATTGCGGCCTCCTTGGATTCTTGGGCGTAGACCCCTGTGGTCAGGAAAATTCCTGCAACTACTGGCAGGATAAATGATCTGAGAGTCATCAAGTGTATAGTATCTATATGTTGTCGAAAATGAAGGGGAGAAGATCGTCCACGCGGCTGAATTTCAATATCTTGCCGTCACCGACAAGAATGATGGACATATCTTTTCCGCCTTTTGTCTGATATTGGGCCATGACCTGGCGGCAGGCGCCGCAAGGTGAAGTCGGATTATGGTCCAGCACGCCGTTCAAGCCTCCTGCGATGGCTATGGAAACCATAGCCTTGTCGGGATAGGCAGCACCTGCGCTGAACATTGCTGTCCTTTCTGCGCATATACCGGAAGGGAAGGCCGCGTTTTCCTGGTTGGCACCAGTCACTATGGTTCCATCATCAAGGCGTACCGCGGCACCCACGCAGAAATTGGAATATGGGGCATAAGCTCCTTTTATTGCTTCAATAGCAGCAAGGGCTAGACTCTTGTCATCATTCTGCATTTCGTCCATTGAGGTGAACTCCTGGTATTTAATAGCCAATTGCTGTATTTTCATGGTATTATCTCAAGATTTTCATAAAAATAATAAATTACCAGAATAATTACAGTGTTTGACTGTTAGAATAATACCTAAATTTGTATAGGGTACAAAGTGGAACCTCAAAAAACACTGATACAATGATTATTAAAAGAAAACTCTTTCTGGTAGTGTTGCTTTCAGTTGCGTTTGCCGTAACAGGAAGCGCCCAGAGAAGAAATGCCAAGATAGATGTCGGAGAGGCTCTGAAAGGCTATTTTACACCTGTGTCAACGCCGTCGGCAAAACCTGATGCCAAAGGCTTCATCCGTCGCTGGATGATCCTCGAGCCCATCAGCAAGCCGAATCCCACCAACCGCGTTTTCACAGATTCTTATACCCGTGAGAACCTGAGCGTGGAGTATTTCCCCAACCAGTACACAGTCATCCCCAAAGACGGAGACAAAGTAAAGGTTACTATGGAGTATCAGCCTCCTGTCAACCTCACGTCAAACAGGCCGACTGCCCCTCAAGGGGAGCAGCCCAAGTTCGTGAAGGCGACTCTCACCTGGCACGCGCTGGACAGTGACCACTTCTTCGTAAAACTGTTCCGTTTTGCCACCGGACTTGACAAAGACCGTTACGGAGTGATCTTCTGGACCGTCACCGTAATCAACTGCGAAGAGGACATAGAGAATGTCCGTCTGGCAGTAGGCTCCAACAAGGCTGCAAGATGGTGGGTTAACGGGGAAGAAGTTCTCCTTCTGGCCGGAGACCGCCATATGGGCGTGGACAGCGCCGTTTCTGACCGCGTCACCCTCAAGAAGGGAAAGAACGTGCTCCGCGGAGTAACCATGAACGGACCGGGAATGAGCGAATTCTGCGCCCGTTTCATAGATGATACCGGCAAGCCCGTGACTAATTTTACTATTACCTGCAACTAAATAACGCCTGACAATTATGAAAAGAACGACAATCATTTCACTTGCAGCAGCAATGCTTATGTCTGGCGTAACGTTGTATGCCCAGACGGGTGCCCCGTACATACACGACCCTTCTACGATTGTGGAATGTGACGGCAAATTCTATACTTTCGGAACCGGCGGCGGAGGCTTGATCTCCGAGGACGGCTGGAACTGGCACAGCGGGGCCGTAAGGCCCGGCGGAGGTGCTGCTCCTGACGCTATCAAGATAGGAGACCGCTATCTGGTAATCTACGGAACCACCGGAGGCGGTATGGGAGGCGGTCACGCCAGCAAGATTATGACAATGTGGACCAAGACCCTCGATCCGGATTCTCCCGATTTCGGGTATTCCGATCCGGTTTTGGTAGTAGAGTCCCTCGTGGACGAAGATTTCAATGCCATTGACCCGGGCGTTCTTCTGGGTCCTGACGGAAGGCTCTGGCTCACTACAGGAACTTATTTCGGCCATATCCGCCAGGTAGAAGTCGACCCAAAGACCGGATTCAGAGTCGAGGGTAACCAGGCCATCGACGTGGGCAGGAATATGGAGGCATCCACAATGATGTACCGCGACGGCTGGTACTACCTTTTGGGAACTCACGGAACCTGCTGCGACGGAGTCAATGCTACATATAATATCGTAGTGGGACGTTCCAGGAACCCCCAGGGTCCGTTCATAGACAACGTAGGACGTTCGATGATAGAAGGTGGCGGAAAGTCTGTCATAACCTCCGAGAGGAGGCTTATCGGCCCCGGCCATTTCGGACGTTTCATCGTGGAAGAAGGCGTCGAGAAGATGTCCTTCCACTGGGAGGCAGATATGGACCAGAGTGGCAGAAGCGCACTGGGAATCAGGCCCCTCCTCTGGAAAGACGGCTGGCCCGAAGCGGGCGAGGCTCTCAAGGAAGGTACATATGAGATCAAGTCTGTCAGGAGCGGCTACGCCCTTGAACTTGAAGTTGACTTTATCCGCGCGCAAGGCGCCCAGGGAGGATTCAGCCGCAATGCTGCCGCCACTCAGCCTAATGTCAGGATAGAGGAACAGAAACTCGAGGATGTCATAGGAACCTGGCCTGCAGGCGTTATCGGAGCAAGGAACGGCTATTATATGACACGCCCCTGGCAGAGATGGAGCATCATCCCGGTTCCCGAGGCAGGTGGATATCTAGGCGGACCGTACTATAAGATAGTCATAGAAGGTACCAACCGAGCCCTTGCAGCCAATGAAAAGGCCGAGGTGGACACCGTTCCGGAGTTTACCGGAGCCCCTGAACAGCTCTGGCGCATCGACCAGCTCACTGACGGTACCTGGCGCATTATGCCCAAGTCCATCCCTGGACACGACGAGCCTTACGCCCTGGTATCCCTGGGAGACAGTTCACCGACGCTTGCGCCTTTCGACTTCCACAGCGATAACTGCAAGTGGGAGTTCAAGGACTTCACACCTCTTAAATAATTGTATATGAAAACACTGAACAGATTACTCATAGGATTGTCAGTCATCCTGACGGCTTGTTCCGGAGGTCAGCCTCAGCAGCATCCCGCCGAGACTCCCGCTTTGAAAGACGTGTACAAAGACGCCTTCAAGATAGGCGCCGCCGTAAGCTCGTTCGACATCAGCGGACGCAACCCGGAGTTGGTAGACCTGATCCTCAAGCATTTCAACACGCTTACCCCTGGCAATGAGCTCAAGCCTGAATCACTTCATCCCAGACCTGACGTATGGAACTGGGAGAGGGCAGACAGGTATGTGGACTTTGCTGTAGAGCACGATATGTTCGTAATGGGACATACCCTCTGCTGGCATAACCAGACCCCTGAGTTCTTCTGGAACGACAAGAACGGCAACCCCAAGAGCCACGACGAACTTGTAGAGACACTCAGGAGCTACATAGAGACAGTCTGCACCCACTTCAAGGGCAGGGTGGACGCTTGGGACGTAATCAACGAGATAGTCTCCGAAGAAGGTGGTTACCGCGACAAGGGATGGGTGCACGCATTCGGAGGGGAGGAGTACGGTGATGAGATTGTCAAGACAGTATTCCGCTTCGCGGAGCAGTACGCCCCCGACACAGAACTCTACTACAATGAGTTCAACGTATGGCGTCCGTCCAAGCTTGAGGGTGTCCTCCATATCGTCAAGATGCTCAAGGAAGAAGGTATCCGCATAGATGGCGTGGGCATACAGGCCCACTGGGGGCTCAACTACCCCAAGAACCACTATGTGGAAGAGGCGATAGAGAAAATCGCGGCACTTGGCGTGAAGGTTATGATTACCGAGATAGACGTCGACGTACTGCCGCTCACCAAGGAAGGCCAGATCATAGGCCAGTCAATGTCGGAGCCTCAGTTCCAACTGGAGGAGTTCAAGGAATTCCTTGACCCTTATCAGGACGGGCTTCCCGCAGAGGTGGAGGAGCAGCTCGCCGACAGGTATGAGGAACTGTTCAGGATATTCTACGCACACCGTGACGTGATAGACCGTGTAACTTTCTGGGGAACCCACGATGGCTCTTCCTGGAAGAACGGCTATCCTGTTCCCGGACGCACCAACTATCCATTGCTTTTCAACAGGGATCTCTCTCCGCACGAAGCCTTTTGGCGCGTAGCAGCGATACCTGATTAAATATACTGTGGTTAATATTAGATGTAATGTGGAATGAACGGGAGCCAGTATCTCCCGTTCTTTTTTTTGATAAATAATAGTATATTTGTCTCTGTTAGTAGATAAACCAATGAAGAATCATCAAAGAAGAGTCGGGACTGTGTCCCGCGGTATCAGGTGCCCCATCATCAGGGAGGGCGACAACCTGGCAGCCATCGTTACAGACAGCGTTCTTGCTGCAGCCTCTGAAGAAAATTTCCAAATCCGCGACAGGGACGTGATAGCCATCACGGAATCCATAGTTGCCCGTTCCCAGGGTAATTATGCCCCTATCAGTGCCATTGCCAAGGACGTTAAGGCTAAGACCGGGGGAGAGACCGTGGGCGTCATTTTCCCCATCCTTTCCCGCAACCGCTTTGCAATCTGCCTTCGCGGAATAGCAATGGGATGCAAGAAGATAGTCCTTATGCTCAGCTACCCTTCAGACGAAGTTGGCAACGCCCTCATCAGCGTGGAGGCAATAGAGAATTCCGGAGTCAATCCATACTGCGACGTCCTGAGCCTTCAAGAATACAGGAAGTACTTCGGTGTAGTTAAGCACGAATTCACCGGAGTCGACTATGTCGATTATTACACTGACCTAATCAAAGAATGCGGCGCTGAGGTGGAAGTGATCTTTGCCAACCAGGCAAAAGCCATCCTGGCTTACACCGACGTTGTGATCAACTGTGACATCCACACCCGCAAACTTACCAAGAAGCGTCTTATGGACGCAGGTGCCCGCATAGTAATTGGAATGGACGATATCCTTACTGCTCCCGTCGACGGCAGCGGCTTCAACGAGGAATACGGCCTTCTTGGCTCCAACAAGGCTACTGAGGACACCGTGAAACTGTTCCCTCACAGGTGCAAGGGTCTTGTCCTGGACATCCAGGAACGTATACTCGAAGCTACCGGAAAACACGTTGAGGTGATGATATACGGCGACGGTGCCTTCAAGGATCCTCAGGGCAAGATTTGGGAACTTGCAGACCCAGTGGTGTCTCCGGCATTCACTGACGGCCTGAGAGGAACTCCTAACGAGCTCAAGCTCAAGTATTTGGCTGACAATGACTTTGCAAATCTCAGCGGAGAGGCCCTGCGCGACGCCATCAGCGCCAGCATCAAGGCCAAGGACGCTGACCTTAAAGGCAAGATGGTTTCTGAGGGAACCACCCCGAGGCAGTTGACAGACCTTATAGGCTCCCTGTGCGACCTCACATCCGGTTCCGGCGACAAGGGAACACCTGTGGTTTTGGTTCAGGGATACTTTGACAACTATACCAGCGAATAATCCGGTTTTTTATAATCCGAATTATTTATATCTTTGTGCGGGGAAAGTCTTACACGACCAGCTCCCTCCCAACTCCCCCAGGGTAGGAATACAGCAAGGGTAAGAGGTTGTAGCGGTGCGATGTATCCAGCTTTCCCTTTTTTTGTAGACCGTCATACCCGGCCAGACCGGGTATCTGAATACTAGCGGGAAATGACTCCGGAACCGGGCATTTCCCGTTCTTGCGTATACCACACGGCAAACTGGCCTGCGGTAATTCCGCGCTGGGGCTGGTCGAACAGGATGAAAAGGCCGTTGGAACGCATCAGAAGCGTGGCCTGCTGCAGAGGCTGGCGGTAGCGTATGCGCACCAGGTAACGGCGGTTTTCGCCTACCTCCATCCTGAGGTCGGGCCTTATCCAATGGATCTCTTCAGGGGCAATCCGCAGGCAGCTGCGCATAAGGCCCTTGTGGGTGTGGCCTTCGCCAACGTATATGACATTGTTGGGAATATCTGTGGAAAGGACGAAGATGGGCTCTTTGTGTCCTCCAATGTTGAGACCCTTGCGCTGGCCCACGGTGACGAACTGGGCGCCATCGTGCGTGCCCACGATTTTTCCCCAGGGGTTCACTTTGTAGCGGGTCTTCTTTACGTGGTGGTTGCGTGCGCGGTATGTCTCTGTCTGGAATGTGATGCCGCTATAGTCTATAGGGGTGGATAATTCCATCAACTCTTCGTCTGTGCAGGTTGTTCCTTTTGCCAGCAGAGCGGCATCAAGGGCGTATTTTGGACTGTCTTCGTAGAACTTGTCATACACCTCCACCACGTTGCCTTCCACGCTCTTGAGCTGCTGTTGGAGGAATACCGGAAGGTCTACCTTGCCTACGAAACATATTCCCTGGGAGTCTTTCTTGTCAGCGGAGGGGAGGTCGGCTTCCTGGGCCAGGCGTCTTACTTCCGGTTTGCTGAGTTCCCCGATGGGGAACATCGCGCAGGCCAGCTGCTCCTGGGAAAGCTGGCACAGGAAGTAGCTCTGATCCTTGTTGGAATCGTCTCCTGCGAGGATCCGGTACATTGTCTTGCCGTCAGGGCCGGTAAATTCCTCCTTGCGGCAGTAATGGCCCGTGGCCACCATATCTGCTCCCATAGAGCGGGCGGCGGCCAGGAACGCGTCGAACTTTATTTCCCTGTTGCAGAGTACGTCAGGATTGGGGGTGCGGCCTTTGGAGTACTCGTCAAACATATAGTCCACCACGCGTTTGCGGTACTGCTTTGACAGATCCACGAAGTAGAACGGGATGCCTATCTTGCGCGCCACCATCTCGGCCACGAACTTGTCCTCCTCCCATTCGCAGTCTCCGTGCAGGGTGCCTTCCGTGTCGTGCCAGTTCTGCATGAACATAGCAAACACGTCATAGCCCTGCCTTTTCAGAAGCAGGGCGGCTACGCTGGAGTCCACGCCTCCCGACAGTCCTACGCATACCTTCATCCCTGCAAAAGTAGGCATTAATTTTATATCTTTGCACACTATGAAAAAGAGTTTGACGGCACTGGCGTTCGGGACCTTCGCATTTGGAATATCGGAATTCCTTATGATGGGTATCCTGCCTGTCCTGGCGGCGGATTTCGGCATCAGCATCCCTCAGGCGGGGCACTTCATTACAGCGTATGCGCTGAGCGTATGCATAGGCGCCCCCGTCACGGCCATAGTGGCCAGGAGATGGCCCTTGCGCCGTATCATAACAGTCCTCTTCTGCATATACTCCGCAGCCGCCGTCCTTATGGCCTTGTGCCCGTCTGACAAGCCCTGGCTTATGCTGGTATTCAGGGCTATGGCCGGATTCCCTCACGGTGCGTTCTTCGGAGCCGGATCCATCATTGCCGACAAAGTGAGCAAAGACGGAAACAGTTCATTTTCAATTGCCATAATGAATCTGGGAATGACTGCGGCCAATCTTATCGGCATCCCTCTCGGAACCTATATAGCCACAGCCTTTTCCTGGAGGTACATATTCTTTTTCAGCGCAGTATGGGGCCTGGTCACCCTGACCGCAATACAGCGATGGATTCCCAAACTGGATCCTCTTCCTGATACGGGATTGAAAGGGCAGTTCGCCTTCCTTGGTAGCTTGGCCCCGTGGCTGATCATATTGGCTACTATGATGGGAAACGGAGGATTCTTCTGCTGGTACAGTTACATCAGCCCTATGCTTACGGAGGTCAGTGGCGTCTCTCCGGAGAGTATTTCACTGATAATGGTTCTGGCAGGTGCCGGAATGGTAGTGGGAATTCTTGCAGGAGGCAGGCTCTCGGACAAGTTCGGCCCTGCCCGCGTAGGTCTCAGGATTGAAATCGCCTTTGTATTCGTCCTGCTCTTGATCTATGCTTTAGCCCCTGCCAAGATGCTTGTCATCCCGCTCACTTTCCTGGCCACTACCTGCCTATTCGCTCTTTCTCCACCTCAGCAGCTGCTGATTCTCAAGAACTCGGCCGGGGGGCAGCTAATGGGCAGCGCAATGGTCCAGATCGCATTCAACCTGGGAAACGCCATAGGCTCGTATGCCGGCGGCGTGGTTATAGATTCCGGGAAAGGCTATCCCGCCACCGCCCTCACCGGCGCCGCCTTCGCCGTCCTTGCCGTCCTATCCTATTGGTTCTATACTTTCAAATACGATAAACACCAGGCCATTGGAAGGCTTTAGTGCATCAAACCCGTGGCCGCCCGTGGCCTCGTGAACGGGTGGATGGCGCTTTGCGCCAGACGGGATGGAGCGAAGCGGAAGGTTTGAGCACTAAAGCCTTCCAATGGCCTGGACAGGGTGGAGAAAATAAAAAAAAATTGTATATTTGTACGCAATAAAATTAATCCGCCAGCCTTATGTCTTTTATCGATGAAAGAATAGCAATGGATGGTCTGACTTTCGACGATGTATTGCTGATTCCCGCTTATTCCCAAGTTCTTCCAAAAGAAGTGAGCCTGTCCGGCAGGTTCTCCAGGAACATATCCCTGAACATTCCCATAGTGTCCGCCGCAATGGATACAGTGACCGAAGCCCCTATGGCTATAGCCCTTGCCAGAGAAGGAGGAATCGGTGTCATACACAAGAATATGTCCATAGCGGAACAGGCCGCCGAGGTGCGCAAGGTAAAGCGCGCAGAGAACGGAATGATAATGGATCCTATCACCATCCACAAGGACCAGACAGTGGGCGACGCCCTTGAATTGATGCACGAGAACCATATCGGAGGAATTCCCGTCGTAGATGACGAGGATATGCTGGTGGGAATCGTAACCAACCGCGACGTGCGCTTCCAGACCGACATGAACGTCAAGATAGAAGAGGCAATGACCAGCAAGGGACTGGTCACCATCCTGGACAACCAGACAGACCGCGAGTACGTCAAAAAGGTACTCCAGGAGCATAAGGTGGAAAAACTTCCCGTGGTCAACTCCAAGGGAAAGATAGTGGGACTCATCACCTATAAGGACATAACCAAGGAGAAACTCCATCCGTTCGCCTGCAAGGACTCCAACGGACGCCTGAGGGTTGCAGCCGGAATAGGCATCACCTCCGACGCCCTGGCAAGGGTTACCGCCCTGGTGGCCGAAGGCGTCGACGCCGTCGTGCTTGACAGCGCCCACGGACACAGCAAGGGCGTCCTTGACAAACTCAAGGAAATCAAGGCAGCATTCCCCAAGCTGGACGTGGTAGTGGGCAACATCGCCACCGCTGAGGCAGCAAAGATGCTGGTGGAGGCTGGCGCTGACGGAATCAAGGTGGGAATCGGCCCTGGCTCCATCTGCACCACCCGTATAGTCGCAGGCGTGGGCGTACCTCAGCTGAGCGCAATCTTCGAGTGCGCCAAGGAGGCCCACAAGGCAGGCATCCCCATCATAGCCGACGGAGGCTTGCGTTACTCAGGTGACGTCGTAAAGGCCCTAGCCGCAGGTGGCGACTGTGTAATGTGCGGATCGATGTTCGCCGGAACCGAGGAGGCCCCGGGCGAGACCATCATCTACAACGGACGTAAATTCAAGACATACCGCGGAATGGGATCTCTGGACGCAATGGCCGCAGGTTCCAAGGACCGTTACTTCCAGGACAAAGAGACTGAGGTAAAGAAGCTCGTTCCGGAAGGAATCGTAGGCCGCGTACCTTATAAGGGAACTCTGGAAGAGACTGTTTATCAGCTGATTGGAGGCCTTCGTTCCGGTATGGGATACTGCGGGGCTCACAATCTTCAGGAACTCCAGCAGGCCCGGTTCACAAGGGTTACCGCAAGCGGAATGGCAGAGAGCCATCCCCACGACGTTACAATCACTAAAGAGACACCGAACTATTCCCGAGGCGACTAGGAACGGTATTTGATATAGTTGAAAGGTCCCTGATAATTGCGGGGGCCTTTTTAATTGCTTCACTATGAAACGTATTCTCAAAATGATGGCAAGCGCCATCCTGTCAATCATTTGTATGAGTGCATTCGCAAAAGACGACGGGGGCCATACCCTGACATCGCTGTGGAAATCCTTCTACACGGCAATGAACGAAGACAAACCCAAGGACCAGGAGCGTATCCTGGAAAACATAAAGAAGGAAGCCCTCTCCAAGAAACTGGCCTGGGATTATTACGATGCCTGCCAGCAGTACGTGCACGTAAAGGCCCGCTCCAACTGGAAACTGTATGAGGAACTGGACCAGGCTTTCCGCAAGGAAATAGAGACTTTCCCAGTTCCCGTGGCGGCTTTCTATCTCAAGATGGGCGAGAATCCCCAGGAGATGCTGGAGTTCGTGCGCAAGAACAAGGCCGGGCTGGAGTCCGCCCGCAACGATGAGTTCTATGAAAGGGATTACAGGATAAACGGCCAACTATATTCGGAAGTCCTCCTGCAGTACCTTCACAACGATTACGAATACGCCCTTTGGAGCCTCTTCCTCCAGAGACAGGAATCCCAGGAGTTCAGCGACCTTGTCAAAGGCAAATACCCCGAAGAGGCCTTTGCAGAATACTCCCGCATAACCTGGAAGGAACGTGAAGCACAGAAAGATGAATTGAGCGCTTTCGCCGGAAAATACAACGGGAAGGCCGTGGCAATGATGGCACGCCAGGACCTCCTTTCCAAGTATTACGACGACCTCAGGGACAAGGGGACATCAAAAGACTATATCTCGCTCAGGGACGCCTGCGAGAACTTCATCAAGGAACGCGACGCCTTCTCCGGCTCAGAAAGGGCCATAGCCAGGCTTTGCAACGATCCTGACCAGCTTCTGGAAACCCTTAATGCCAAGGCGATAGGTTACAAGATAAATGACGGTGAAGTAGAGGTGTACCTGCGCAATCTGCCTTCCGTGACTTTCCAGCTCCTTAAGGACAAGAAAGTCAAATGGCAGACGGAACTGAAGAATACGGTGGGAAGCTACTATGTTCCCGACACGCTCCGCTTCAGCCTGCCGCCAATGGACGACGGTATGTACGATGTCCATTGCTATAACGGCAAGACTGCAAGGGACGACAATTACGAGCGTTATTCCGTCTCATTCGCAATAAGGAAAGACGCCTCCGGATACAATGTCTTCGCAGCAGACTACAAGACAGGAAAACCTTTGGGAAAAGTTGACGTGGTGGTAGAAGACAATGAGGAAAAGGAAATAGGCCGCACGACAGTGGATACCTCGGACGGCTTTTCAAGGCTTGGAGAGAATATCGGCAGCCTGCTGCAGGTACGCAACCGTTCTCGCAGGACGTATGTGATGTACAAAGATGAGCAGGGTTTTGTCCACCGCTCCCGCGACCATTACGCCTATTTCGGAGAAGATCACGCCTACAATCCTGACGAAAAAGAACTGCGCGCCCTCCTTATCACTGACCGTACCGCATTCAATCCGGACGAGACGGTGCATTTCAAGGCAATCCTGTACAACGGAGTTTATTCCCTGGAGAACTGCCCCGCAGGAGTCAAGGTAAACGCCCGCCTGCTGGACGTCCAGGGCAGGGAGATAGATTCAAAGGAACTGGTTACCAACAGTTTCGGCACCGTGGCCGGAGACTTTGTCCTCAAGAGGGGAGAGCGCAACGGCCATTATCAGCTGCAGATCCGCCAGGGTAACCGCATCCTGGATTCCAAGAGCCTCAGGGTGGATGATTTCGTTCTGCCTACTTACGAGCTAGTATGGAATCACGAGAGGGTTTATTACCGTCCTGTAGACAAGGTAGAGTTCAAGGGAACCCTGCTTAGTTACTCCGGCCACGGCCTGGGAGCAGCGGAGGTCACATATACCCTGCGCCGCAACTGGGAGGACATCCAATCCGGTTCGCTTACTCTGGACGGCAAGGGGAACTTCACAGTAGAGGCTGAAGTTCCGGATAACGACAATTACCTGACTTTCAACATAGAGGTCAAGGTTGTGGATGCAACTGGGGAGACAAAGACCTTCTCGTCCTCCTGCAACGTCCAGAAAAAGCCGGAGGATCCCAAGGAGTACTTCTTCAAGGAACTGGATGCCCAGGACAGCCTGTCAGTAAGAGTTGTGGCGGGCAGCAAGCGCACCTGGATGATTGCCAGCCTGTACGGTCCGGGCAACATCCTTCTGGAAAAGCGCCTGGTGGAATTCGCTCCGGAAAACGGAGAACCGGCCCAGACGGTAGTAAACTATCCGTTCAAGGAATCCTATCCAGATGCCGTCACTCTGGAGTTGCTGTATTTCCAGAATGGCAACCACTACAGTTATGCAGTTGTAAAACGCCGTCCCGACAACAGGTATGAGATGCCGTTGAAGGTGACACGTTTCAGCGACGAGACGCTTCCGGGAAGGACTTATACTTTCATTATTTCCGGCCTTCCGGAAACCGAAGCTGCGGCAAGTATATTTGACAAGAGTACTGAAAACATATCTTCCAATACCTGGAGGACCATCAGGGCTAATCAGAAGCCTGCGGCAAACGTCCAGGAAAGAGTGTCTACCGGAACTGACTATTGTGACGCCGGATTATACGCGCCTATGTTCTATGCCGGAGTAGGGCGCCCTATGTTCAAGGCTGCCTCGGCGCGTGGCTCGGAAGTGATGATGGTAGCGCAGTCTGCGATGGCCACCAATGCCACTGCAGATTTCGGGGTGATGGAAGATTCTATGGTCTATGACGAAGTTGTCGTCGAGGAAGAAATGGCTATGCCCGAGGCCGCTCCGGAAGCCGGTGCGGGATATATTCGCGAGAACTTTGCCAACACCATAGCCTGGGAGCCTTTCCTCCTGGCAGATGACAGCGGAAACATCCAGTTGAAATTTACCAATGCAGACAAGCTTTCCACATACTACGTACAACTGTTTGCCGTGGACAAGGCTATGAAAAACGCCGTCCTGCGGCGCCAGATGGTGGTATCCCTGCCTGTTAAAGTGGCGGTAGTGGAACCGCTGTACCTGTATCGCGACGACAAGTATACCGTTGCCGCAACCCTCTCCAACAGCAAGGACCAGGATATCTCTGGCGAGGTCGAGATAAGCCTCTACAGCGGGGCCGATTACAAGAAAGCCCCGTTGCTGTCAACCTATAAGGAGAAGGTCACTGTTCCGGCCACCTCCGCTGTCAGTTTCAGCCACGGGATAACCGTTCCCGCCGTGGACAGCCTGGGTATCCTCATAAAGTTCACTGCGGACAATGACGATTTCGGCTCCGACGCCCTCTTCACCGCAGTCCCCGTCTACGAACCCGTCCAGACCCTCAAGGAGGCTCATTCCTCCCTGCTTTTCCCTGGCGACGACAGGGATGCCGTGATAGCCCGTCTGCGCTCCCAGTTCGTGAATGTCCCCGGCTCTCAGGCGACTGTCAGGGAAATCTCCATCTTCCAGATGCTTGGAGAAGCCATCCCTGAAAAGATTGACATAACGTCCAACAACCTTATCTGCCTGCTGGATTCCTATTACGCCAATTACCTTCTCGAGAGAATGGGACAGGGACGTCTCAGCGCAGAACAGAAGGCAGACGTAATGAATCGCCTGATTGCCTGCAAGAAGGCTGACGGCGGATTCTCCTGGTTCCCTGAGATGGATTCTTCACCTATCCTCACTGCTGTGCTGCTGGAGAAGTTCGCCCTTATGGGCCTGAATGTGGATCCCGCAACAGTCCAGTATCTCGACTCCCAGTATTTCCACAAGGAGAAGAGGCCTTACTGGTACGGAGGAATAAGTATGGCACAGTACGCGTACATACGCGCCCTGTACGCCTCCGTCCCGTTCAGCAGCAGGGGAATAGACAAGAAGGAATGGAAAGAGTTCAAGAAAGCTTTCAAGAAGTATATGGTGCCTGCAAAGGTGCGCGGTCTCAACGGCCAGATCCTGGCAAAGACCTTCCGCATCAAGACCCTGCAGCTCCTTTACGAATCCCAGGAAGGCCTGCGCCTTGCAAGCGACTGGGGCATCAAGCTCTTCAGCGCTTCCCGTATGCGCAAGTCCCTGGAGAAAGACCTTGAATCCCTGGTTCAGTACGCCCAGCCGCACGTCTCAGGCGGCCAGTATTTCCCCAACGCCGTAATGCCCTGGCGCGGCCAGATGGAGAGCGAACTCTACGCACACTCCCTTCTCTGCGACCTGATGGACAAGTACGGCCACGCTGACATAGCAAACTGCATCCGCCTGTGGATAATGGTTCAGAAAGAGACTCAGCAGTGGGCTTCCGACCCGGCGTACATCCAGGCCCTGGGCGCAGTCCTGAGCGGTCCGCGCGAGATTCTGGACACCAAGGTGGTGGCCCTGAGCGCAAGTTTCTCAAAGCCTTTCGAGCAGATAAAGGCGGCCGGCAACGGCTTCACCATAGAGCGCAAGTACTTCCTTGGCGACAAGGAACTCAAAGACGGCGACGTGGTCAAAGTCGGGGACAGGATCCGCGCCGAGTATCGCCTCTGGAGCGAGGAGAACCGCAGCTTCGTGGTGCTGCGCGCACCGCGTCCGGCGGGTCTACGTCCCGTCCAGCAGCTGTCGTCCTACTCCTGGCGCTGCTACCGCAGCGTGAAGGCCGAGACCACGGAGTTCTGGTACGAGGTCTTCGCCGAGGAGAAGCAGACTGTCACTGAGGAGTTCTATGTAACGCAACAAGGCTCCTTCCGGAGCCCTGTCGCAGACATCGAGTGTCTGTATGCGCCTCATTACCGCGCCAACGATGCGGGAAACGGCTATACCTTGCTGTCGCAGTAGACGCAGCGCACGATTCCGCCTTCCGTCTCGTGGAAGAGAGGGGTGACGTTCTCGTGGTTGCAGATACATTTCGTATTACGGCAATGCCTGCCCGGATCCTGGAAATATTCAGGATGGGCGGGCATTGAGTGTGAAGGGTCGTCCTTCCACTCCAGGAGTTTGCAGATGAGGGACATACGCACGAACTTTCCGTTCTCCACCTGCCTGAAGTAGGCTGCGCGAGTGTCTGCGTCCACCTCCTGGCGGATTTCGTTGACCCTGGGCAGGGGATGGAGGATGGCCATGTCCGGCTTGGCTCCCTTCAGTTTCTCGCAGTCCAGCACGAAGCTGTCCTTCACGCGCTCGAACTCGTCTTCGTCCAGGAAGCGCTCCTTCTGTACGCGGGTCATATAGAGCACATCCAGCTCTCCTATCACTTCCTCAATGCTGCGGACCTCCTTGTATCTGAGGCCCAACTTGTCGCAGACGTCGCTCTTTATGTAATCAGGCAGACGCATCTCGTCAGGGGAGATGAGAACTATGTCGATTCCCTTGTAGCGGGAGAGAGCCTTGATGAGGGAGTGAACTGTGCGTCCGAAGCGCAGGTCTCCGCAGAATCCTATGGTTATGTTGTCTATGTGTCCAAGTTCACGCTTGATGGTGAGAAGGTCTGTAAGAGTCTGGGTGGGATGGGCGTGTGAGCCGTCTCCGGCGTTGATGATGGGCACCTTGGATACCTTGGAAGCCACATACGGGGCTCCTTCCAGAGGATGGCGCATTGCAATCACGTCCACGAAGTTGCCCACTGTCAGGGCTGTGTCACCCACTGATTCGCCTTTGGCTACAGAAGAACTGCGGGCGTCAGAGAAACCCAGGACGTTTCCGCCCAGTTCCATCATTGCAGAGGTGAAACTGAGCCTGGTACGGGTGCTTGGCTCGTAGAAAAGGGTGGCCAGTTTGTGATAGCGCAGTTTGTCGCGGAAGAGTTCGCGGTTGGCGATGATATACTCTCCGTACTCGATTATCTCGTCTATCTCTTCCTTGGTGAAGTCGGTAGGGTCTATAAGATGCTTCATATCCGGTTATGCTTATTTGATCCAGCTTTCGTCTGAAGGGTTGTCCCTGAACTGCAGGATGCGCTCTTTCCATCCGGCGTCTATGAATCCTTCCTCTGCGGCCACTTCCACAAGGGCATCGAGGTTGGAAAGGGAGTAGTTCACCACATTTGCGGCAGCCAGCCTTTCAAGGCCTTTCTTCATTCCGTAGGTGAAGATGCTGACAATTCCCAGTACCTGGGCTCCGGCCTCGCGCAGGGCCTCCACAACCTCTATCGCACTGCCTCCAGTGGAGATAAGGTCCTCGATTACCACTACCTTGCATCCAGGTTCCATACGGCCCTCGATACGGTTGTTGCGTCCGTGGCTCTTGGCTTCTCCGCGTACGTAGCCCATAGGCAGGTCGAGTATTGAAGCGGCAATTGCAGCGTGGGCGATTCCGGCCGTGCTGGTTCCCATAAGCATCTCAGCCTCAGGGAATTTGTCCTTTACCTTGTCGGCAATTGCCTGCTCCACCACTTTGCGCGCTGCCGGTGCGGAAAGCACCAGACGGTTGTCGCAGTAAATAGGGCTCTTGATTCCGCTGGCCCAAGTGAACGGATCCTGGGGACGCAGGAATACGGCCCCTATGCTAAGCAACTCTTTTGCTACAGTCTTTTCCATATTCTAGTATACGAATTCTTCTACGCATTTATTGTAAGCGGCGACAGGGTCGTCAGCTGCAGTTATGGGACGGCCGACCACTATGAAGTCGGAACCGATTTCCTTTGCGCGGGCAGGGGTGGTTATGCGCACCTGGTCGTCCGTGGCGGCTCCGGCAAAGCGGATGCCCGGGGTGACGGTGAGGAAGCCCTGGCCGCAACGCTTCTTTACCAGCGCGGCCTCCAGAGGTGAGCATACCACGCCGTCCAGGCCCGCCTCCTTGGTATTGGCGGCGTACTGGGCGATAGTATCCTCCATAGAGGCGTTTATGAGCAGTTCGTCACGCATCCTCTGCTCGCTGGTTGAGGTGAGCTGCGTTACGGCTATGAGCAGCGCGCGGCTGCCGTCCGGCCTGGTAAGGCCTTCCAGCGCGGCGCGCATCATCTCTATGGTGCCTGCGGCGTGAACGTTGGTCATATCCACGTCCAGTTCCGACAGCACCCTGGCTGTCTTCTTTACGGTATTGGGGATGTCGTGCATCTTGAGGTCCAGGAATATCTTGTGACCGCGGCGTTTGATCTCGCGCACAATCTGCGGACCTGCCGCGTAGTACAGCTCAATTCCAATCTTCACGAAAGGCTTGCGCTCGCAGTCCTTAAATTTGTCAAGGAAGTCCAGCGCCTGCTGCGCGCCTGCGAAGTCGCAGGCTATGATAACATCTCTCATACTACTCCTATTATTTCGTTAATGTTCTGAATTCCAAGTTTTTGCATTAGGACGGGAAGTTCCTCCACAATCTCCTTGCTGGCAAAGGGATTCTTCAGGTTCTCCGCTCCTACCTGCACGGCGGTAGCGCCGGCCATCATCATTTCTATGACGTCGGAAGCGCTGCTTACGCCTCCGCATCCCATAATGGGGATATTGCAGGCGCGCGCCACCTGGTTTACCATCCTCAGCGCTACAGGGAATATTGCCCTGCCGCTCAGTCCGCCGTAGCGGTTGGCAAGGATGGGAACCCTTCGGTTTATGTCTATGCGCATCCCCAGGAGGGTGTTGACCAGTGTGAGGCCGTCGGCTCCGGCCTCCTCGCAGGCCTTGGCTATGGCCACTATGTCAGTCACGTTGTGGCTCAGCTTAATGAACACCGGCTTGCGGCAGGCGGCCTTGACTGCGGCTGTGACTTCAGCCGCCGCGGCGGCCGAGGTGCCGAAAGCCATCCCGCCTCCGTGTACGTTGGGGCAGGAGACATTTACTTCCAGTATGTCTATGCCCTGGCATTTGTCGGCCAGAGCGCAGGTCTTCACATACTCTTCCAGGCCGAAGCCGCTGATATTTGCGATGACCACTCCGTCATACACCTTGCGCAGCTGCGGTATCTTCTCCGACAGGAGAACGTCTATGCCCGGATTCTGAAGGCCCACGGAATTCAGCACTCCGTCGGGAGTCTCCGCTATCCTGGGACATTCGTTGCCGAAGCGAGCCTCCAACGTGGTTCCTTTGAGGGATATGCCTCCCAGGACGTTGAGGTCGAATTCTCCAGCCATCTCCACTCCGAATCCGAAAGTGCCGCTGGCGGGAATCACCGGGTTGGCGAACCTTACTCCGCAAAGATTTACTTCAGTTACCATATAATGTCCTCCTTCTTGAAAACAGGGCCGTCAGCGCAGACGCGCTTGGGGCCGCTTGCGGTGTGGCAGGTGCAGCCGTAGCAGATGCCGCAGCCGCAGCCCATCCTCTCTTCGAGGCTGGCCTCGCCCGGGCCTTCCAGGCTCTGGCAGACAGCCTTCATCATCGGCGCGGGGCCGCAGGTATAGAAATAGTCGAATTCAGGCTGCACAGCCTTGATGGCGTCTGTGACGAAACCCTTCACTCCCAGCGAGCCGTCCATAGTGGCCAGGTGGACGTCGGCACCCATTGCCTTGAATTCTTCCACCAGCACTGCGTCGGCGGCGGTGTTGAAGCCCATCACCACGCAGACCTTCTTTCCGGCCTCCAGCAACTCCTTTGCGAGGCTGAAGACGGGGGAGGCGCCCAGGCCCCCGCAGGCTATGAGGGCGCTTTTGCGGCAGGCATCGGCATCGAAGCCGTTGCCCAGGCCGCACAGCAGCTCAAGGCTCTGCCCCGGGGCCATATCACTCATTATTGCCGTGCCTTCTCCCACCACTTTGTAGATGACGGCCAGGCTGTCGGAATCCCATTCCTGGGCGGCCAGGGGCCTGCGCAGGTAGAATCCGTCTATGGCCACGTCCACGAACTGCCCTGCGCGCTTAAGTGAGCCTGTAGGGCCCGCGAGGCGCATCCTGAAAGTCTTGTCAGCAATCAGTTCGTTTGAGAGTATGGTGTACAGTGCCTTTTCCATCAATGGTTGTATTCGTCGTCAATGGTAGAAATACCCAGCGTGATCTCCTCCAGGACATCCAGCAGTACGCGCACGGTTTCGAGCGAAGTGAATATGGTCACGTTGTTCTCAACGGCTGCGCGCCTTATATCGTATCCGTCAAGCCTTGAGCTGTGCTGGTTGATGTCAATTGTGTTGATCACGTAGCTTACGTGTCCCTGGCGGAGGCTGCTGATGATGTCGCGGCTGCCTTCGCTCAGCTTGTCAAGGCTGCGGGTGCGGATGCCGTTCTTCTTGAGGAACTCGGCGGTACCCTTTGTGGCCTCTATGTTGAATCCCAGGTTGTAGAAGCGCCTGATCAGAGGCAATGCTTCTTCTTTGTCCTGGTCTGCTATGGTGGCGAATACGGTTCCGTAGTTGACTACGCTTACGCCTGAAGCCTGCAGGGATTTGTAAAGTGCGCGGTTAAGGGAGTCATCGTAGCCGATGGCCTCTCCGGTGGATTTCATTTCGGGAGAGAGGTATGTGTCTATTCCCTTGATCTTTCCGAATGAGAATGCCGGGCTCTTCACGTAGTGCCTGTGGCGCTCGGGGTAGTAGACCTGGTTTATGCCCTGCTCCTTGAGGGAGTGGCCGAGCATTACCAATGTGGCTATCTTGGCCATCGGCACGCCAGTAGACTTTGACAGGAACGGTACGGTACGGGAAGAACGGGGGTTCACCTCAATTACGTAGACATCGTCCTTGGAGTCCACTATGAACTGGATGTTGAACAGACCCACGATTCCTATTTCCAGACCCAGCTTCACTGTGTAGTCCACTATCTTGTCCTTCACCTCCTGGCTCAGGGAGAATGACGGGTATACGCTGATGGAGTCTCCGGAGTGGATTCCGGTACGCTCCACGTGCTCCATTATGCCAGGGATGAAGACGTCCTTGCCGTCGCAGATGGCATCCACCTCGCACTCCTTGCCCTGGATGTACTTGTCTACAAGGACAGGGGAGTTCTCGTTGATTTCCACCGCGTTGTGCAGGTAGTGGCGGAGGGCTTCCTCGTTGCCGACTATCATCATCGCACGGCCTCCCAGCACGAATGAAGGGCGCACCAGCACCGGATAGCCTATCTCAGCCGCGGCCTTGACTCCCTCCTCCACGTCGGTAACGGCCTTGGCCTTTGGCTGAGGGATGCCGGTCTTGCGCATAATGGCCTCGAACAGCTTGCGGTCCTCGGCGTTGTCTATCGCATCTATCTGGGTTCCGATGATGGGTACGCCGAACTCTGCCAGAGGTCCCGCCAGGTTGATGGCAGTCTGGCCTCCCAGAGTCACGATTATTCCCTGAGGCTTCTCCAGTTTGATTATGTTCATCACGTCCTCTACGGTGAGAGGCTCGAAGTACAGTTTGTCAGAGATGGAGTAGTCCGTGGATACAGTCTCGGGGTTGTTGTTTATGATGATCGCCTCGTAGCCGGCCTCGCGGATGGCCCAGATGGCGTGTACTGTGGAGTAGTCGAACTCCACTCCCTGGCCGATTCGGATGGGGCCTGCGCCCAGGACCAGTATCTTCTTGCGGTTGCTTACGATGGTCTCGTTCTCCTGCTCGTAAGTGGAATAGAAGTACGGCACGTCGGCGTCGTGCTCGGCGGCGCAGCTGTCGATGAACTTGTATACAGGATCAATGCCCAGTGACCACCTGTACTCGATGGCTTCTTTCTCTGTCATTCCCCAGAGCTGGCCTATGAACTTGTCGCTGAATCCCAGTCTCTTTGCCTGGTAAAGAGTCTCCTTGTCCTTGGGCTTGGCTTTCAGGGCCTCTTCCATCCGCACTATGTTGCATATCTTCTCAAGGAAGAGCATATCAATCTTGGTGCGGTCGTATATATGCCTGATATCCACTCCGTTACGTATGAGTTGGGCGATTGCCAGGTAGTGGTCGTCGGGGAACTTCATTATGTACTGGAGCATCTCGTCGTTGCTCATTTCCTCGAACTTGCGTTTCCAGAGGTGGCAGCAGCCAATCTCTAGGGAGCGGATTGCCTTGAGGAAACTCTCCTCGAAGGTGCGGCCTATGCTCATAACCTCGCCGGTGGCCTTCATCTGGGTGCCCAGCTCGTTAGTGGCCTCGCTGAACTTGTCGAACGGGAACCTCGCCACCTTGCTGACTATGTAGTCGATGGAAGGCTCGCAGCAGGCGGGGGCGCCCGCTACCGTAATCTCATCGAGCGTGAGTCCCACCGCGATCTTGGCGGTTACGCGGGCGATGGGGAAGCCGCTGGCCTTGGAAGCCAGGGCTGACGAGCGTGACACGCGGGGGTTCACCTCTATGATATAGTAGTTGAAGGAAAGCGGATCCAGGGCGAACTGGATGTTGCATCCACCTTCTATCTTCAGGGCGCGTATCAGCTTGAGGGCGCTGGCGCGCAGGATTTCATATTCCTTGTCTGCGAGGGTCTGAACGGGGGCAACTACCACGGAATCTCCGGTGTGTATTCCCACAGGGTCCACGTTCTCCATAGAGCAGATGGTGATTGCGGTGTCGTTCTTGTCCCTCATCACCTCGAACTCTATCTCCTTGTATCCCTTTACGCTCTTCTCGATGAGTACCTGATGTACCGGGGAGAGGGCCAGGGCGTTTCGCATCATATCGGTGAGTTCAGTGCTGTTGTTGGCGAATCCGCCGCCGGTTCCTCCAAGGGTGAAGGCGGGGCGCAGTACTACAGGGTAGCCTATCTTGTCAGCGGTCTCCAGTGCTTCCTCTATGCTGTAGCAAATCTGGGAGGGGATGACCGGCTCTCCGAGCTCTATACAGAGCTCCTTGAACAATTCGCGGTCCTCCGCCTGCTCGATGCTGTGGAACGACGTTCCCAGGATTTCTACGTGGCACTCGTCCAGGACACCTTTGCGGGCCAGTTTTACGGCCAGGTTGAGGCCGGTCTGGCCGCCCAGGCCCGGGACTATTGCGTCAGGTCTCTCGTAGCGGATTATCTTTGCCACGTACTCCAGGTCCAGGGGCTCCATATACACTTTGTCGGCCATCTGGGTGTCTGTCATAATGGTGGCCGGGTTGGAGTTCACCAGTACCACTTCATAGCCTTCTTCCTTGAGGGCGAGGCAGGCCTGTGTGCCTGCATAGTCGAATTCGGCGGCCTGTCCTATCACGATAGGGCCGGAGCCTATAACCATTATCTTGTTTATGTCAGTTCTCTTAGGCATGGTCTATTCCTCCATCATTGCTATGAATTTGTCAAAAAAGTCGCTTTCCTGCGGGCCGGGGGCTCCTTCAGGATAGAACTGTACCGTGTAAACCTTGTCGGCGGGGCACTGCAGGCCCTCCACCGTTCCGTCAGAGGCGTCCTTGTAGACAACCTGCAGGGGAGTGCCCTTGATGGAGGCCTCGTCAACCGCGTAGTTGTGGTTGTGCTCAGTGGTTATGATGCGTCCGGTTTCCAGGTTGCGTACCGGATGGCCGCCGTGGTGGCCGCAGAGCATCTTGAAGGTCTTTGCTCCGTATGAACGGGCTATGAGAAGGTGTCCGAGGCAAATTCCGAAAAGCGGAAGCTTGCCTTTGAGGCTGTTGACCAGGTCTACCAGGCCGGGAAGGTTGTCCGGACTGCCGGGACCGTTGGATATGATCACTCCGTCAGGGTTGAAGGAGAGGATTTCCTCTACGCTGGAGTTGTAGGGCACTACGGTTACGTTGCATCCCCTCTGGTTGAGGGCGGACACTATGCTGTGCTTGAGGCCGCAGTCCACTATCACCACGTCATACTTGTGCTGCGGGGTGCGGGAGAACCATCTCTTGGTGCAGCTCACTTTGGCAACCTGATCCGTCTGGACAGGGGCCTGGGCTATGAGCACAAGGGCGTTGCCGGTGGACATGCTTTCGTCCACGATGGCCGCCTTCATACTGCCCTGGGTGCGGATGATGCGGGTGAGCATTCGCGTGTCGGGGCCGCTGAGAATGGGAATACCGTGTTCGTCCATCTCTTCCGAGAGAGTCTTGGTGTAGCGGAAGTTGGACGGGGTGTCGCAGTACTCGCGCACTATCAGACCCGCTATGGAGAAGGTGCGGGCCTCGAAGTCATCGTCAGTGATACCATACTGGCCTATCAGAGGATAGGTCATCACTACTAACTGTCCGGCATAAGCCGGGTCGGAAGCTATTTCCTGATACCCCACCATCGAGGTATTGAAAACTATTTCCCCCACGACAGGACTCTGCGACCCGTATCCCAGGCCGTGGAACTCCTGCCCGTTTTCGAGAACAAGCTTCATTTTTTTCATCTTTCCTATATCTTAAATACTGTTTTTCCTTTGTAAACTGTCCTTACGCACCTGCCGTATACCTTCCAGCCTTCGAACGGGGTGCTGTGTCCCTTGGAAATGAACTTGGAAGAGTCTATTACGAAGGGTTCGTCCACCTGGAACTCGGCCTTGTCGCGGACGGCCTCGGGAAGGCGGAAGCGCCTTCGGGGTGCCGTGCTCATAAGGTCCACCAGCTTGTCCAGCGTTATGACGCCTTTTCGCACCAGGTGCGTATAAAGCAGAGGGAACGCTGTCTCCAGGCCTGTGATTCCCATTGCGCTGTCCTTGAGCCCGCGGGATTTCTCCTCAGCGCTGTGTGGGGCATGGTCGGTAGCTATCATATCTATGGTGCCGTCCAGGATGCCCTCCAGGATGGCGTCCCTGTCGCGTGCGCTGCGCAGCGGGGGATTCATCTTGAATCGGCCGTCTTCCTGAAGGTCGTCGTCGCAAAGAAGTATGTAATGCGGAGCCGTCTCGCAGCTGACGTCCACTCCGCGCGCCTTGGCCTCCCGGATGAGCTGGACGCTCTTCTCCGTGGAGATGTGGCAGACGTGGTACGCGCAGCCGCATTCCTCGGCCAGTGCCAGGTCTCTCTCAATCTGGGCCCACTCGCTCTGCGCGCTGATGCCCTTATGCCCGTGCTCGCGCGCGTACGCGCCATCATTGATGTATCCTCCGTGAAGGAGGCTGTTGTCTTCACAGTGGGCGGCAAGGATGCAGCCTTGCGCGGCGATGGCCTTCATAGCCTTGCGCATCACGGCCTCGTCCTGCACTCCGCTGCCGTCGTCGGAGAAGGCTACGCAGCTGTCTTTGAGGGCGGCGACGTCCACTACCTGGAGCCCTTTGCGACCCAGGGTGATGGAGGCGTACGGCCTCACGTCTATGACGGCGTCCCTGCGGATTATGTCCAGTTCCAGCTGGAGATTCTGGGGACAGTCAGGGACGGGGGAGAGGTTTGGCATCGGGCAGACGCAGGTGTATCCGCCAGCGGCGGCGGCCATGCTCCCGCTAAGGATGGTTTCCTTGTAGGAGAAGCCCGGTTCGCGGAAGTGTACGTGAACGTCGGCCAGGGCCGGGATGGTGATTGTCTTGCTGCTGCCCATACAAAAAAAATGACGACCTTAAAAAGTCGTCAGCAAAATGGAAAATAAAAAATGAAACAGTTTCTCTGATACCGGATCCACCCTGGGTGAAGACTGTATGCAGCTTGAAATCTGTCCCATCGTTCTTTGTTTCTGCAAAGTTATATAATTCCCAAAATACTGCAAATTTTTTTTCTTTTTTTGCTTCCTGGATTGTAACTTTGTCACTCGCAAAGGAACAATGTTGATGGAACTCTTTTACATACGTAAAATCAAGAATTCCCCATCTTCCGGAACCTCTCCGGAATCGTTTCCCTACCTGTACGTATTGTCATACCTGGCCAGTCAACCGGCCGGGCATATTTGTTAATTATAGTAGTTTAAAATTATGAAAGTTGGAGTTATAATGGGGTCGACAAGTGATCTGGAGGTCATGTCGGCTGCTTTCGACGTTCTCGACCGTTTCCGTGTCCCTTATGAGAAGAAAGTGATCAGCGCCCACCGCGCTCCTTCACTGCTTGCTGAGTATGCCACCAGCGCCCGCGAGCGCGGCCTTGACCTTATCATCGCCGGAGCAGGCGGCGCCGCCCATCTTCCCGGAGTGACCGCCTCTATGACAACCCTCCCCGTTATCGGAGTCCCCATCAGCGGTAAGGCCTTCGGCGGAATGGATGCACTTCTCTCTATGGTGCAGATGCCTTCAGGAGTTCCGGTGGCCACCGTTTCAGTAAACGGAGCCAAGAACGCCGCCCTTCTGGCCGTGTCCATCCTCGCTCTCTCCAATCCCAACCTTGCCGCAGCGCTGGAGAACTTCCGCAAGCAGCAGGCCGACAACATAATGCGTACAGTCATTTAATCCGTTCCGATGAACAACAGCACAAACCGAATCTTCGTCGAGAAAAAGGAAGGATTCAGGGTCGAGGCCCTGAGCCTTCAGAGCGAACTTAACGAAAACCTTGGCCTCAAGATACGCGCATTGCGTCTCCTGAATGTCTACGATCTGGGCGGATTCTCCGCCGACCTGCTGGACAAATGCCGCTACACAGTTTTCGGAGAGACAGTGACGGACACAGTGATGGACTCTTTCCCCCTGGAAGGCCGCAAGTACCTTGCAGTGGAGTATATTCCGGGGCAGTTCGACCAGAGGGCCTCTTCCGCAGTTGACTGCGTCCACCTGATAGAGCCGGAAGCAGACGTGCAGATACGCAGCTCCCGCCTCCTGGTCTTCGACGACGACATGTCCGATGCAGACCTCAAGGCAGTAAAGCATTATTATATAAATGCGGTGGAATCCCGCGAGAAAGACCTTTCCAAGCTGAACCTTCAGGACAAGGCCGAAGTAAAGCCCATAGCAGTCCTTGACGGCTTCACCCAGATGTCGGAGTCAGATTTCCACAAGTTCTGCTCCGACTGGGGCCTCGCGATGAACTCCGACGACCTGCGAGAGGTGGTCAACTACTTCTCTAAGGAAGGCCGCAACCCCACCGAGACAGAACTCAGGATACTGGATACATACTGGAGCGACCATTGCCGCCATACCACCTTCACTTCAGAACTTACGGAAATCACGGTTGACGATTCCTTTATGAAGGAAGAGCTGGAGTCCGAGCTGGGACGCTTCCACGACATACGCCGCCAGCTGGGACGCGAGGGCAAGAGCCTCTGCCTGATGGAACTTGCCACCATTGGCGCGCGCTACCTCCGCTCCAAGGGCCTCCTGGACGATATGGAGCAGAGTGAGGAGAACAACGCCTGCAGCATCTATGTCAACGTTGACGTGGACGGGCGGCAGGAGCGCTGGCTGCTGATGTTCAAGAACGAGACTCACAACCATCCTACTGAGATAGAGCCTTTCGGAGGAGCTGCAACCTGCCTTGGCGGAGCCATCAGGGACCCGCTTTCCGGTCGTGCCTATGTTTACCAGGCTATGCGCGTGACGGGTGCAGGTGACATCTGCAAGCCCGTATCTGAGACCATCCCCGGAAAACTTCCTCAGAAAGTTATCTCACGCAAGGCAGCGCAGGGCTATTCCAGCTACGGAAACCAGATAGGCCTTGCCACCACCCACGTGCGTGAGATATACCATCCCGGCTACGTTGCCAAGCGCCTGGAGATAGGCGCCGTGGTGGGAGCGGTGAAGGCGGACAACGTCCGCCGTGAGAGCCCCGCCCCCGGCGACGTGATCCTGCTGCTGGGCGGCCGTACCGGAAGGGACGGCATAGGCGGAGCCACCGGCTCGTCCAAGGAGCATACGGAGGCTTCCCTGGAGACTTGCGGCAGCGAGGTCCAGAAAGGAAACGCCCCCGAGGAGCGCAAGCTCCAGAGGCTTTTCCGCAGGCCTGAGGTTACCCGCCTCATAAAGAAATCCAACGACTTCGGAGCAGGAGGCGTAAGCGTCGCCATCGGAGAGCTTGCAGCCGGCCTGGACATATACCTCGACAGAGTCCCCACCAAATACAGCGGACTCAATTCCACAGAGCTTGCAATCAGCGAATCCCAGGAGAGGATGGCCGTGGTAGTGGCGGCCGCCGACAGGGAGCAGTTCCAGCAGTTCTGCGCCAGCGAGAACGTGGAAGTGACATACGTGGCCGATGTTACTGACAGCGGCCGTATGCGTATGTACAACGCCGGCCGCAAGGTGGCCGACATCACCCGTGAATTCATTGACAGCGCCGGTGCGCGTCATTTTGCCAAGGCAGCCATAAGCGCCGTGGAGGACAAGGACCCGTTCCTGCGCCAGCCGGAAGGGGAGAGCCTCTCCGACAAGATGTGCAGTGTGCTGTCATCCCCCAACGTGGCCTCCCAGAAGGGCCTCATAGAGATGTTCGACTCCACCATAGGCCGTTCCACCGTGCTGATGCCGTTCGGAGGCGTCCTTCAGAGCACCGAGACCCAGGTCTCCGTGCAGAAGCTCCCTGCCGACGGGTACACCGACACCGCCAGTATAATGGCGTTCGGCTATGATCCTTACGTGGCCGAGTGGAGCCCGTATCACGGAGCCGCCTACGCAGTAGTCGAGGCCTGCACCAAGGCCGTGGCCGCCGGAGCCGAGTGGTCCGGAATGCGCTTCTCGTACCAGGAGTACTTCGAGCGTATGACCCACGACCCCCACAGCTGGGGCAAGCCGCTCTCAGCGTTGCTGGGAGCCCTCAAGATGCAGGTGGCCCTGGGCCTTCCTTCAATCGGAGGTAAGGATTCGATGAGCGGAACCTTCGAGGACATAAGCGTTCCTCCCACCCTGGTGGCATTCGGCATCACCACGGTAAAGGCTTCCAAGGTTATCTCTCCTGAATTCAAATGGGAGGGCAACAAGATATATCTGGTAAAACATACCCCTCTGGCCAACAGGATGCCCGATACGGACCAGCTTAAAGCCAACTGGGACTTCGTGCACTCTCAGATCGAGGCCGGCAACATCGTATCCGGCTGGTCAGTGGGATACGGCGGAGTTGCCGAGGGTCTTGCAAAGATGTCCTTCGGTAACGCTTTCGGAGTTAATGTAAAAGTTGCCCCCGAAGACCTGTTCAACCTCTCCTTCGGCTCCATCATAGTAGAATCCGAGAAAGAACTCGATTATCCAAATGCCATATTTCTGGGAGAAGTCACTTCCGGAGAAGACTTCAAACTTCACGTAAACGGCAGTTCGGTATCGCTTGACCGTCTGCAGGAAGCCTGGAGCGGAAAGTACTCCAAGGTATATCCCCAGACAGCCGAGGCGTCCTTCAAGAGACTCACTCCTGAAGGATACCGCCCTGGCGACAGGAAGAAGACCAAAGGCCCCGCTCCCGTCAAGGGCTTCAAGGGCGGCAGGCCTCTGGTATACATACCCGTGTTCCCCGGAACCAACTGCGACTACGATTCCGCCAAGGCCTTCCGAAAGGCCGGCGCCGACGTACGCTTCGGTGTGTTCCGCAACCTTACGGGACAGGACGTTCTGGATTCCATAGCCGCAATGAAGAAAGACATCTCAGAATGTCAGATATTCATGCTCAGCGGAGGTTTCTCTTCAGGAGACGAGCCGGACGGAAGCGGCAAGTTCATAGCGAACGTACTTAACAACAGCGAGATAGCGCACGAGATTCACGCCCTGCTGGATCGCGGCGGACTCATCCTGGGAATCTGCAACGGCTTCCAGGCCCTGGTAAAGAGCGGACTCCTGCCTTACGGACGCCTGGGTATGGTCACCCCTGATTCTCCCACGCTGTTCCGAAACGACATAAACCGCCACATATCCCAGATGGTGACTACACGCGTAGCCACAGTCAATTCTCCCTGGCTGGCAGGAATGGAAGTCGGAGACCTCCATACGATAGCCGTCAGCCACGGCGAAGGCAAGTTCGTGGTCAACCCTCAGCTTGCAAAGGAACTCTTCGAGAACGGCCAGGTGGCCTTCCAGTATGTGAACCCCGTGACTGAGCAGCCTACGATGGAGTCTCCTTACAACCCCAACGGATCGTATTACGCCATCGAGGGCATCATAAGCCCCGACGGACAGATTCTGGGCAAGATGGGACATACGGAGCGATATGAGCAGAACGTGTACAAGAACATAGACGAGGAGCTTGAGCAGCCTCTATTCAAGAATGCAGTGTATTACTTTACAAAATAATTATGTCAACAAGAGAACTGATTTATGACGGCAAGGAGAAGAAGATCTATTCCACCGAGGATCCCGATGTCGTGCTCATCCATTACAACGACGTCACCACAGCCTACGGAGGAATAAAGAGGGCCGTCATAAAGGACAAGGGAATATGTAACAACCATATTTCCGCCCTGGCTTTCCAGGTTCTTGCCAAAGAAGGCGTAGAAAACCATTTCATCCGCCTGGAGAACGACCGCGAACAGCTATGCCGCAAGATAGAGATAATCCCTCTGCAGGTAGTGGCCCGCAACCGTCTCGCAGGCAGCACCGCCCGTATGCTGGGCGTGGAGAACGGAACGGTCATCCCCAATACCGTTTTCGAACTCCGTTACAATAACGACCGTCTGAAAGATCCTATGATAAACGACACCCACGTGCTGGCGCTGGGAATTGTGACCGAAGACGAGCTCAAGCGCATCTACCACCTTACGGCACGTGCGAATGAGGTCCTCAAGGAGTTCTTCCACAAGGCCGGGATGGAGCTTGTGGACGCCAAGTTGGAGTGCGGCAGGACCTCCGACGGGAAAATTATCCTCTCTGACGAGATAAGCCCTGACAATTGCAGGATTTGGGACGAGAAGACAGGAGAGGTGCTTGACAAAGACCGTTTCCGCCACGACATGAGCGACGTTACGGTTTCATATCAGCAGGTTATGGAAAGGTTGGAAAAAGCATTCGAGAAATGAGCGTATTCGGAGTTTACGGGGTAAGCAATCCCGCACAGGTCATATATTTCGGGCTCCACGGCCTGCAGCACAGGGGGCAGGAAGGTGCCGGCATAGCCACCTTCGACCAGAATGGCAAATGCTACCACCATCGCGGGCTGGGACTCGCGGGTGAGGTTTTCTCCCCGGACAAGATGGATTCCTTTGGAGGGAACCTGGGCATTGGAAGCACTCAGTACGCCAATGCCGAGAAAGGCGGCCTGGACAATGTCCAGCCATTGTTTTTCCACCACAAGTCAGGTGACTTCGCCATAGCCGGCGAAGGAAACCTGGTGAACGCTCCCCAGATTGCCAGCTACCTGGAAGATATGGGCAGCATTCTTCAGACAGACACTGATTCGGAACTTCTCGCCAACCTCATAAAGAAGGACGGCACAGAAGACCGAATCCACCGCATCATAGACGCCCTTACGATGATGGAAGGCGGCTTCGCCTTCGTCATCCTCACAAAGAACCGCATTTACGCGGTGCGTGACAAATACGGCATCCACCCTCTGGCGCTGGGACGCCTATCTGACGGATGGGTGGTAAGCAGTGAGACCTGCGCGTTCGAACTGGTGGGAGCCGACTACGTACGCGACGTGGAACCGGGAGAAATCGTCTCCCTGGACAGCCACGGCCTGCGCAGCAACCGCTACTCCCAGTTCCAGAAGCACAAGGTGTGCGCAATGGAGTACATCTACATCGCGCGTCCTGACAGCAACATAGACGGATGCAACGTGCACAAGTACCGCGAGGAAGTTGGCCGCCGCCTGGCAATCGAGGCTCCGGCAGACGCTGACATAGTGGTAGGCGTTCCCGATTCCGGCCTCAGCGCCGCAATGGGATATGCCCAGCAGAGCGGGATTCCATATGAGATGGGACTCGTGAAAAACCGCTACATCGCCCGTACCTTCATCCAGCCTTCGCAGGTGATGAGGGAGAAGAGCGTGCAGCTCAAGCTGTCTGCAGTGCGCAGCATCGTGGAGGGCAAGCGCCTTGTGATGGTGGACGACTCCATCGTCCGCGGAACTACGTCCCTAAAGATTGTCAAGCTCCTGCGTGCCGCTGGCGCCAAGGAGGTGCACGTGCGTATCGCGAGCCCTATGATGAAATATCCCTGCTACTACGGTGTGGATACCCCTACAACCGAGGAACTCCTTTGTTCCAACCGTACGCTGGAAGAGGCCTGCAAGATGATAGAGGCGGATTCCCTGGGATACTGCAGCTGTGAATCTTCACGTGCTTCCACCAACGGATGCTCCGAGCTTTGCCTCGCTTGCTTCAACGGAGAGTATCCTACGGCATTGTACGAGCACGGTAATGACGAATAAAGAAACAATCAGAATATGGCCAAGACTTACGAAAAAGCGGGAGTTAACCTGGAGGCGGGCTATGAGGTAGTCAGCCGCATAAAGAAACACGTGGCGTCTACCGCGCGCCCGGGTTCGATGGGTGGGATAGGATCGTTCGGAGGAATGTTCGACCTTGCATCCCTCGGGATAAAGGAGCCGGTACTCGTGAGCGGAACCGACGGCGTGGGCACCAAGCTGAAGATAGCCTTCGCTATTGACAAGCACGATACGGTTGGAATAGACGCGGTGGCAATGTGCGTTAACGACGTGCTGGCGCAGGGCGCCGAGCCGCTGTTCTTCCTGGATTACGTGGCCGTAGGCCACAATGTCCCGGAGAAGGTTGAGGCCATAGTGGCCGGAGTTGCCGAGGGCTGCCGCCAGGCCGGCTGCGCGCTGGTGGGCGGCGAGACCGCAGAGATGCCCGGAATGTATGAGGGAGGAGAGTATGACATAGCCGGATTCACCACCGGAGTGGTGGAGAAGTCCAAGCTCATTGACGGTACCAAAGTCAAGGTGGGAGACGTGCTGGTAGGAATCGCTTCCAGCGGAGTGCATTCCAACGGATTCAGCCTCGTGCGCAAGATAATTGCCGACGCAGGAGTTCCACTGGACCGTGAGATTCCCGAGTTCGGAGGCCGCAAACTGGGCGATATGCTCCTTACTCCAACCAAGATATATGTGAAGCAGGTGCTGGACGTGATCCGCAACTGTGACGTACACGGTATAAGCCACATAACAGGAGGAGGCTTTGACGAGAACATTCCCCGCGTGCTTCAGAAAGGCCAGGGACTTGAGATTGTAGAGGGCTCCTGGGATATCCTTCCGGTTTTCCAGATGCTTGAAAAGTGGGGCGGAGTCCCGCATAGGGAGATGTTCAACATTTTCAACATGGGAATAGGAATGGTGATAGTCCTGGACGCTTCGGAGGCAGACAAGGCCATCGAGATACTTGACAGCTACGGCGAAAAGGCTTCCATTATAGGTAAAGTTACTGATACCGAAGGAGTTAACATTATATTGAAGTGAAAAGACTGGCGGTATTCGCAAGCGGTAGCGGCACCAATTTCGAGGCAATAGCGCAGGCCTGCGCGGACGGACGCATACAGGCGTCCGTAGCGCTTCTGGTGTGCGACAAGCCGGGCGCGTACGTCCTGGAAAGGGCAAAGCGCTTTGGGGTTGAGACATTCGTCTTCAACCCAAAGGCCTATGCCCGCAAAGCGGACTTCGAGCGTGAGATAGCGGACCGAATGGACGCGCTTGAAATAGACCTGGTGTGCCTCGCAGGCTATATGCGCATATTGGGGGAGGAAATGCTCTCCCGTTACAAGGGTCGCATCATCAACATACATCCTTCGCTGCTGCCGTCCTTCAAGGGAGCGCACGCTGTAGAGGAAGCCGTGGCGTACGGAGTCAAGGTTTACGGAATCACCATCCACTGGGTGGACGAGACCCTGGACGGAGGCCGCATCATTGCCCAGAGGGCCTTCGAATATGACGGCAATGACCCTGAAGAGGTCCACGCCATAGGGCAGAAGATAGAACATCAACTTTATATAGAAACAATAAACAAGTTATTTAATGAGAGCGTTAGTAAGTGTCAGTGACAAGACCGGCCTGGTGGACTTCGTAAAGGGTCTGCAGGGATTCGGTTGGGAGATAATAGCCACCGGCGGCACCCAGAAGCTGCTGGAGAACAACGGAGTCAAGACAATAGGAATCAGCGAGGTTACCGGATTCCCTGAGATATGCGACGGCCGCGTGAAGACCCTGCACCCCAAGGTGCACGGCGCCCTGCTTGCCCGTCGCGATGAGCCTTCCCACCTGAAGGCCCTGAAGGACAACGGTATAGAATTCATAGACATGGTCTGCGTCAACCTGTATCCTTTCCGCCAGACTATTGCCAAGCCTGACGTGACAATGGAAGACGCCATAGAGAACATCGACATCGGCGGACCTTCGATGCTGCGCAGCGCCGCCAAGAACTGGAAAGACGTCACTGTAGTGTGCGATCCTTCCGACTATGACGGCATCCTGGCAGAGATAGGCGCAAACGGCAACACACTGCCTGAGACGCGTCTCAAGCTCTCCGCCAAGGCCTATACCCATACGGCAGAGTATGACAGCTGCATAGCCACCTATATGCGTGCCAAGGCCGGACTTAACGAGAAACTCTTCCTGGAGTACGACCTCAAGCAGGGTTTGCGCTACGGCGAGAACCCTCACCAGAGTGCCAAGTTCTACGCTTCTATGCAGCCGGCCGCGTTCTCCCTTGCATTTGCTAAGCAGATCCAGGGCAAAGAATTGTCTTACAATAACATACAGGATGCTAACGCGGCTCTGAACGTGGTTCGTGACTTTGACGAGCCCTTCTGCGTGGCTCTCAAGCATATGAACCCTTGCGGCGCAGCGGTAGGCAAGACCATAGAGGAAGCCTGGCAGGCCGCATACGAGGCCGACAAGGTGAGTATCTACGGCGGCATCGTTGCCGTAAACCGCGAACTTACCGCCGAGGTAGCCGCAGGAATGAAGCCCATCTTCCTGGAAATCGTCCTGGCTCCGTCATATACCCCGGAGGCTCTTGAAATCCTTTCTTCAAAGAAGAACCTCCGCGTGATGCAGGTGGATATGACAAAGAGCGACGCTCCCGTGCCGCAGTTCATCAGCGTGAACGGAGGCCTCCTGGCCCAGCAGCTGGACACCCAGATAGAGAAAGTCACTCCCGAAATGTGCGTAACCAAGGTTAAGCCTACAGACGCGCAGCTGGCAGAACTGGATTTCGGCTGGAAGATAGTAAAGCACGTTAAATCCAATGCCATAGTGGTAGTCAAGGACAATCATACAGTGGGCGTAGGCGCAGGCCAGACCAACCGCGTCGGCTCCGCCGAGATTGCCCTCAAGGAGGCCAATGCCGCCGGATTCACCAAAGACCTGGTTCTGGCGTCCGACGGATTCCTCCCGTTTGGGGATACAGTTGAGCTTGCAGCCAAGTATGGCGTAACATCCATCGTCCAGCCTGGCGGAAGCATCCGAGACGAGGAGTCCATCCAGAAGGCGGACGAGCTGGGCATCACGATGCTCTTCACAGGAATCAGACATTTCAAGCATTAGGATAATATGAAAACCGTTCTGGTAGTAGGCGGCGGCGGCCGCGAGCACGCCATAGTTGACGCCCTGAGCCGTTCGCCTCAGGTAGGAAAGATTTATTGCGCTCCCGGCAACGCCGGAATAGCCTCCCAGGCCGAGTGCGTGCCCATTAAGGACACAGACGTCGATGCCTTGAAGGCCTTCGCGCTGGAGAATGCCGTGGACCTCACCGTAGTCGGTCCCGAGGCTGCGCTGGCCGCTGGCCTCACGGATGCCTTCCGCGCCGCTGGAATGCCCGTTTTCGGGCACACCAAGGCCGCTACGCGCATAGAGAGCAGCAAGGAGTTCGCAAAGCAGATAATGGAGCGCTACGGCGTTCCCACAGCCGCATACAAGAGTTTCACGGACTATGATCAGGCCGTGGAGTATGTGGCGGCCAGGCCTTTCCCCGCGGTTCTTAAATACGACGGCCTTGCAGCCGGCAAGGGTGTCATCATAGCAGCCGACTTGGAAGAGGCCAAGGCCGCCCTCAAGGATATGCTCCTTGACGAGGCATTCGGCAAGGGAAAGGTGGTGATAGAAGACTATCTCACCGGTCCCGAATTCTCTTTTATGTGCTTCGTGGACGGTTCCAAGGTTTACCCTATGCCTCTGTCCCAGGACCATAAGAGGGCCTTCGACGGAGACAAGGGCCCCAATACTGGAGGTATGGGCGCTTACACCGGCCTTCCTTTCATCACAGAGCAGGACAGGATCTATGCCCTGGAGTTCATAATGCAGAGAACGGCTCACGCAATGGTGACTGAGGGCTGTCCGCTTAGCGGAGTTCTTTACGGAGGATTGATGAAAACCCCTCAGGGAATCAAGGTAATTGAGTTCAACGCCCGTTTCGGGGACCCCGAGACCGAGGTCGTCCTCCCTCTCCTGGATTCAGACATATACGATATGTTCTACAGCGTGGCGACCGGAACCCCGGCGAAACCTCTTGAATGGAGCAACGATGTCACTATGGGTGTAGTTCTTGCCTCCAAAGGTTATCCCGGATCATATCAGAAAGGATTCGAGATTGAAGGCTGCGACCAGGTCAAGGGCCGTATCTTCCATATGGGAACCAAGTGCCAGGACGGAAAGCTGATGACCGCAGGAGGACGCGTGATGATGTGCGTTGCCCGTGCCGCAAGCATTGCCCAGGCCCGGGACGCCGTCTACGCCGACGTCGCCGCCATCCGCTGTGCAAACCTTTTCTATAGAAATGACATAGCCCACATAGCATTCGAATAAACACTAAAACTGACAGTCATATGAACGTAAAGAAACTTCTTGCACTTGCAGTGGCCCTTCTGGCCGCTGGTGCAGTCTGCTCTGCGCAGACCAAGTATTCCCAGATCATAGATAATGGAGGTACGGGAGATTACAAGTCCATAGCCATAGGTGACGAAAGTCTTCCCACCCACGTTATCTATCGTCCTCAGAACCTCAAGGCGTATGTTTCCGAGAACGGTAAGATTCCCGTCCTGCTGTATGCCAACGGCGCCTGCGCCAACAACAGCCTGGAAATGAGCCGCCTCCTTACCGAGGTTGCTTCACACGGATATTTCGTAATTGCCATAGGTCCTTATATGGATATGCCGGATGACGCTTTCTACGCTCAGTGGAGAGGTGTAGTAAGGGGCAGCTATCCTGAGACCAAGGTAAGCGCCGTTATGGGTAACGGCGAAAGGCTCACTCCCTATACCGAGGCTGAAAGGGCCCAGCAGGCAGCAGAGCGCGAGGCTGCCCGCCAGGCCGCTGCCAGGAACAACAGAAACAACAGGAACAGGACTCCTCAGCCCGCCCAGCAGCCTTTCCGCACCTATGCAAGGCAGCTTCTGGAGGCTCTCGACTGGCTTACCGACCAGAACGGAAACGATCAGAGCGAGTACTATCACCTCATAGACCTTGAGAAGGTTGCCGCTATGGGACAGTCCTGCGGCGGAGCCCAGGTTCTGGCAGTTGCCCACGACCCCCGTATCAAGACCTGTATGATATTCAACTCCGGAATAGGCGATATGGAAATGAGCGGCGCTTCCAAGAAGTCCCTCGCTAACCTCCATACTCCTATGCTATATATAAACGGAGGAAGGGTTGACCAGGCTTTCAACAACGCCAACGGTGACTGGGGAAGGATTGCTGACGACATCCCTGTTGTCAAGATCTCAACTCTCGACGGACATCACGGAACCTATTACGAGAAGAACGGCGGCGCCTTCGCAGTGGTTGCCCGCAAGTGGCTCAACTGGCAGCTCAAGGGTCAGTTAGGGGATTCCGCACTCTTTATGAACGACGAGTACGAGAAAACCTTCTACCCCGAGTGGACCTTCGACCGCAAGAACTGGTAATACCCAGTCGCCGTCTGATTGAGTTGTCATCAAGAGCAGTTGTTGTCATCTAGAGCGTCAGTGAAGGATCCTCTTTGTAAAGTTGCTCTTGTTAGAGTGCAAAAGTTAGTATATTTGTACAATTGTCAACTGATTTTTTTAAAAGGAGGCTACACTATGAGAATAAAGACACTTTTCTCAGTCATTTCATTTTTTTGTCTGGCATTATTGGGTTGCAGGGCCCAGCAACTGAAACTATGGACGGACGGACCGTTGACGTGGAATGATTTTGAAGTGGCTGGTACTGGATCAATCCAGTCAAATGAATCCTCATATGCAGCGTTCACGTTGATCAGGGAAAACAAGGTGGTGAAGACTCAAGGGGTGACTTATAAATATCAGGATATGTCGGCTGCCGTTACTCGCGGCATGTCCTGGGTCAAGCCCGGCCAAATGAATGACAGCAACCTTGCGAGGCATCAGAAAGAGTTCGATATCCTGCAGCATTTTGCGGAGATGTACCGTGATGATTTCTTGTTTTACAATGATCCGCTCTCGCGCAGGCATGAGATGTGGTTTGACGGGAACAAGGATAAACTGTCTGAGTCTTATTATCTGAGTCTTTTCAAAGATGCCCTGGATGAGTTCCACAGGACAGGGGATGCCGGTGAATATCCTGTGAATCCAGAGCCCTTTGACATTACTAAGCTAGCTTATAGCGTGCCTGAAAGCAGTTCTGAGTTGCTAGTTGGTCTGACAACAGTTATCCCTGTCGGAGTCCTGTCAAACTATTATGACAGTCCGTTTGTAGGTCCTTCCTTAGGTTACGGATTCCGTGAAGGCAAAAACTATTTCAATGGAAACCTGACAGTTATCGAAACATTTGGCATCAGCGGCAGTTATCTTGACCTTTCAGCCAGGTATGGGCGCGTGCTAGCTGCCAACAGAAAGACTGACTTCAGCCTTTTTGCGGGAGCAGGATTTGCATTCTGGAAAGATGCTGATTTGTTCCGATCGACATCATTGTACAAAGGCCCGATGTTAACCCAAGGAATAAGCATTGACATATCCCTTCACAAGACAGTCAATTTCCTTTCGGAAGTGCCACAGGAAAGAGAGCAGAAATTGCAGCTCAAACTATATGTCAATGAGTTATATGATATTGAAAGAGATTCTTTTGTTCCATATATAGCAATGAGTGCAGGAATAAACCTTGGAATGAAGGATATTTCCCGTTAATGATCAATCATATATTCCACTACTTCGGCGTCAAGCCTGCTTTCGTTGATTTTCTCCGGGCACCAGGAGGGGCTTTTTCGTGCCCGGAAGGCTGATTTTGGCTTTTCGGGCACCGAGGAGGGCTAATCCGTGCCCGGATACCCGATCAAGTCGGGTATGACAGTAATTACCGGTGACGCAGGGCGAGTTCTTTTTCGATGTCGGAGAGGGAGACGCCCATCTGCTCCAGGAGGACAAGATAGTGATACATCACGTCGCAGGCTTCGTATAGGAATCTATCGCGGTTGCCTGCGACGGCTTCTATTATGCACTCAGTGCTTTCCTCGCCGAATTTCTTGCCTATGGTCTTGGGACCCTTTATGAAAAGCTTGGTGGTGTAGGAGCCGTCAGGCATTTCGGCGTGCCTGGACTGTATGACGCGGGCGAGAGTCCTGATGAAACCTTCGTCCTCGGGAGTGTCGAAGCAGGAAGTGGTGCCGCGGTGGCAGGCAGGGCCTGTGGGCTTGGCCTTGATAAGAAGGGTATCAGCATCGCAGTCTGCGTATATTTCCTTGACCAGCAGGTAGTTGCCGCTGGTTTCGCCTTTGGTCCAGAGGCGGCCTTTGCTGCGTGACCAGAAAGTCACCTTGCCTTCTTCCTGGGTCTTCTGCAGGGCTTCCTCATTCATATAACCCAACATAAGGACCTTGAGGGTGGTGCAGTCCTGAATTATGGCCGGGACCAGTCCGTCGGCGTTCTTGGACAGGTTCAAATCTTGGAACTTAATCATATCCTAACGTTTATTCCTTGTTCTGCGAGGGCTTTCTTCACCTCTGAAATCTTGTATGTGCCGTAGTGGAAGATGCTGGCGGCAAGGGCCGCGTCCGCTTTTCCCTTAGTCAGGACGTCAGCTATGTCCTGGATGCTGCCTGCGCCGCCGGAGGCGATGACGGGGATGCTGAGCTGAGAGCAAAGATCTGCGTACAAGTCACAGGGATAGCCCTGGCGTACGCCGTCGTGCTCCATTGAGGTGAGGAGAATCTCTCCGGCACCTCTTTCCTGGACTTCGTGCGCCCAGGCGAAGAGCTCCTTATCCGTGAGCCTGCGTCCACCGTGGGTGGTGGCCAGCCAGCGGCCGCCTTCGGTGAGTTTTGCGTCTATTGCGCTGACTACGAACTGGCAGCCGTAGCGCGAAGCCAGCTGGTCTATGATGGCCGGATTGGCTATGGCTGCGCTGTTGACGGAGATCTTGTCTGCTCCGGCGTCAAGCAGCCTTTCTGCATCTTCCATCGTGGAGATGCCTCCTCCGACGGTGAAGGGGATGTTTATGTGGCTTGCAATCCTCTCTACCAGCTTTGTGAAAGTGTGCCTGCCTTCGTGGGTGGCGCTGATGTCAAGGTAAACCAGTTCGTCGGCGCCTTCGCGGGCGTAGTGGGCCCCCAGTTCCACCGGGTCCCCGACGTCCCTCAGGCTCACGAAGTTGATGCCCTTGACGGTCCTGCCCTCGTTTACGTCCAGGCAGGGTATTATGCGTTTAGCCACCATTTTGACAGTTCTCTAAGCGTTATATGTCCTTCGTAGAAGGCTTTTCCTAAGATTACACGCGGAAGTCCCAGCTCTTCCACCTTACTGATGTCTTCTGCGTCCCTGACGCCTCCAGATACTGTGAATTCCATTTCCGGGAAGCTGCCCTGGAGCCGGGTATACATATCTATTGCGGGGCCGCAAAGCATTCCGTCACGGGAGATGTCGGTGCAGATCACCTGCACCAGCCCGTGGGGACGGAAGCGCTCCAGAAGGTCGTCTATGCCCATTGTGGCCTCTTCCAGCCAGCCCTTTACTGCTATCTTGGAGTTCTTCACGTCTGCGCCCAGCACCAGTTTTTCTCCGCCGAAGGTATCCAGCCATTCCGCGAAGAGGTCCGGCTGCCAGGCAGCGATGCTGCCTACTATGGCAAAGTCCGCCCCGGCGTCGAATACGCTCTTGAGGGACTCGGCGGATTTTATTCCGCCGCCCCATTCGCAGCGCAGCTCCTCCAGGCGGGCAATCTTCTCAAGAACTTTCAGGTTGACGGGGGAGGATGCCTTGGCTCCGTCCAGGTCTACCAGATGGACGCGCCTGGCGCCGCTTCCGGCGAACGCCAGAGCCATATCCAGCGGGTCTCCGTAGAAAGTGGAACGGGAGTAGTCCCCCTGACTCAGACGCACGCAGCGTCCGTCTATTATATCTATTGCAGGAATTACTTCTATCATAGGGCCAGGAAATTTGAGAGTATCCTTTCTCCTACGTCACCGCTCTTCTCAGGATGGAACTGGGTGCCGTAGAAGTTCTCATATTTAAGAGCAGCGCTGAAAAGGCCGCCGTGGTTTGACGTTGCTATGGTGTCCTGGCACAGGCCGGGACGGTAGGAGTGCACAAAGTATACGTAAGAGCCTTCATCCACGCCCTTGAACAACTTGGAATCCAGGTTGGAAATGGAGTTCCAGCCCATATGGGGCACCTTGAGGCCCTCCTGGGCCTTGAACAGGCGCACGTCGGTGTCAAAGACGTCAAGGCAGGGGGTGTCGCCTTCCTCGCTGTAGCGGCAGAGCACCTGCATCCCTATGCAGATGCCCAGCACGGGCTGCCTCAGCCCGCGGATCACCTCCACGAGACCGCGCTCGCGAAGATTGGCCATCGCCTGAGCGGCATAGCCTACTCCGGGCAGCAGGACCTTGTCGGCCGCAATTATGGCGGCCGGATCGTCTGTTACCGTATACTCGGCTCCCAGCTTGGAAAGAGCGTTCTTTACTGAACGCAGGTTCCCCATCTTATAATCTATTATAGCTATCATAACAGTCCTTTGCTGCTTGGAAGTTCGTAGCTGAAAACGTCACGCTTTATGGCCATACGCAGCGCGCGGGCATACGCCTTAAAGACGGCCTCCGCCAGGTGGTGGTTGTTCTCGCCCTTGGCCTCGATGCGCAGGTTGCATTTGGATGCGGTGCATAGCGACTGGAAGAAGTGCTTGAACATTTCCGTGGGAACGTCGCCCACATACTCGCGGGTGAACTGCACGTCCCAGGCGAAGTCTATCCTCCCTCCGAAGTCCAGCAGCACCAGCGCGCGGCTCTCGTCCATAGGCAGGGCGAATCCGTAGCGCTCTATGCCGCGCTTGTCGCCCAGGGCTTTGGCTATGGCCTCGCCCAAGGCAATTGCCACGTCTTCCATTGTGTGGTGCTCATCCACCTCCAGGTCACCTTTGCACCTTACGTACAGCGAGGCTCCGCTATGGTGGGCTATCTGATCCAGCATATGGTCGAAGAACTTGAGCCCGGTGTCTATGAAATACGGGCCCTTTCCGTCAAGGTCGAGGATCACCTGTATGTCGGTCTCCTTGGTCTTGCGCTCTACCTTGGCGCAGCGTTCCGTCATTCTGAGAGTCTCTGCAATGGCTGCCCAGCTGTCAGGACCGTCCACCCTCAGGAATCCGGTACCCAGGTTTGCCGCCAGCTTTTGGTCCGTATCGCGGTCACCTATCACCCAGCTGTTCGCGAGGTCATAATAATTCGGATTTTCAAGGTATTTGGAGAACATCTTTGTTCCCGGTTTGCGGAAAGGGGAGTTGTCTTCAGGGAAGTGCTTGTCTATGAGGAAGTCGTCGAATACAACGCCTTCTCCTTCCAGGATGCGCAGCATTTTTTCGTGGGCAGGCCTGAAATCTTCTTCAGGGAAGGCAGGGGTGCCCAGACCGTCCTGGTTGGTTGCCATTACCATCTCAAACCCCAGTCCGGCTATGCTCCGCAGGGCGCTTATAGCGCCTGGTACGAACTCCAGCTTCTCCAGGGAGTCCACCTGCTCGTCGGCAGGCTCGGCTATTATGGTCCCGTCCCGGTCGATGAACAAAACTCTTTTCATAGACTCTGCAAAATACTTATAAGTTTGTCGTTTTCTTCTTTCGTTCCCACAGTAATGCGGAGGCAGCCCTTGCAAAGCGGGGCTGAATCCCTGTTCCGGACAATCACTCCCTGTGTCACGAGCTCCTTGTACACTTTGTTGGGCTTATCGAAACGCACCAGTAGGAAATTGGCTTCGCTTGGCCAGACCTTGCGGACGATTTCTATATTGGGAAGTTCCTTCTCCAGTCTCCGCCTCTGGCGGATGATTTCTTCTACCTGCTCGTGAGATGGCTTGCTCAGATGCTCCATCGCCACGTCCATTGCCGCCTGGCTTATGTTATAAGGATACTTGACCATTGAGAAGAGCCTGATTATGCGCTTGTCGGCAATGGCAAGGCCTATTCTCAGGCCGGCGAGACCCCAGGCCTTGGAAAGGGTCTGGAGGACAATTATGTTGTCGCGGCGAAGGGCCACGCTCTTGGTGGAGCAGAAATCGGAGTAAGCCTCGTCTACAACCAGGATTCCGCGGAACCAGACAGCAATGTCCATTATCTCCTCCAGCTTGAAGGCGTTGCCCGTGGGGTTGTTGGGGGAGCACAGGAAAATGACCTTGGTAGAACGGTCTACGGCTTTCTTTATCGCCTCGACATCCAGTGAGAAATCTTTGTTCAGCAGGACTTCCCTGAATTCCACGTTGTTTGTGTCCGCAGCCACGCGGTACATTCCGTAACTGGGGCTTATGGCCACTACGTTGTCTTTGCCCGGATTGCAGAATATCCTGTATACCAGGTCAATGGCTTCGTCGCTTCCATTGCCCAGGAAGAGGTTGTCCTCGTTAATCCCCTTCATTGCGCATATCTTCTGCTTGAGGGCTCTCTGGTGCGGGTCCGGGTATCTGTTGTAGCCGTTGTCGTAAGGATTCTCGTTTGCATCCAGGAATATGCCTATCTCACCCTGATACTCGTCCCTTGCTGTGGAGTATGGCTTAAGCGTAAGGATGTTGGCCCTTACGGATTTTTCAAGCTTGAAGCTTTCTGCAGGGAAATCCTCCGCTTCGGCGAGCCTGATCTTCACGGCTTGGGCGTGGGCGTCAAGCCCCTCAGCCGAAGCCATTGTGGTGATGCATCCGCTGAGCGTTTTAAGTCCGGACGGACTGATATCCTGGATGGTGGTCTTGCGCATGAAGCTGTCAAGGTTGACGCCGCTGCAGGAATGCGCCCATCCCGAGGTGGGAAGGGTGTGGTTGGTTCCGGAAGCGTAGTCACCGGCGCTTTCGGGGCTGTAGTTGCCCACGAAGATGCTTCCGGCGTTGTCCACGCTTTCTGCGATCTCCCTTGCATTCTGCATCGAAACTATTAGATGTTCGGGGGCATATTGCTCTTCGAATTCCAACATTTCCGAGATGTGGTTGAACACTATTATGCGGCTGTTCTCAAGAGAACAGGTTATCAGCTCGCCCCTGGAAAGCCGGGCAGCCTGGCGCTTTACTTCTTCTAGTACTGATTCTGCGAAATCCTTGCTCTTGCATACGAGGATGGCCTGGCTGTCGCGTCCATGTTCTGCCTGTGAAAGCAGGTCTGAAGCCACGAACTGGGGCTTTGCGCTGTCGTCGGCCATTACCATTACCTCAGACGGGCCGGCTGGCATGTCTATGGATACGTCCTCAGTGCTTACGAGCTGCTTTGCGATGGTCACATATCGGTTGCCTGGGCCGAATATCTTGTCAACCTTGGGAATTGTCTCGGTACCGTAAGCCATAGCTCCGATAGCCTGTGCGCCTCCGGCCTTGAAAACGTCAGTTATGCCGCATAGCCGAGCCGTGAAGAGAACTTCTGCGTTCACGTTGCCGTCCTTGCCGGCAGGAGTGCACAGCACCCGCGTGCGGCATCCTGCTATGAGCGAGGGTACTGCAAGCATCAGGACGGTGGAGAACAGGGGAGCGGTGCCTCCGGGGATATAAAGTCCGACTCTGGTGATGGGGACGCTTTTCTGGATGCACAATACGCCGGGAACGGTTTCCACTTCCACTCGGGAAGGCATCTGGGCCTTATGGAAGGCATATATGTTCTCGTAGGCCTGTCTGATGGCCGCCTTCACGTTATCGGGAACTGCTTCTTCTGCCCTTTTGAATTCCTCCTCGGATACCCTCAGGGTGTCAAGGCTGACCTTGTCTATCTGCATGGTAAGGTCCTTTATTGCCTTGTCTCCGCTGCGGCGTACCGCTGCCAGTATGCTGCGGACGCGGCTTTGGATTCCATCATTCCCCTGGGCTGCCCTCAGGCACAAATCTCCCCATTGATCCTTGGGTGGGTGCAAGAATATTTCCATTACAGTATTATTTTATCCAGGTCGATAACCAAAATGCCTTCAGCGCCTATTGCCTTGAGCAGGCGCACCTTCTCCCAGAGAGTGTCAGCCTCCACCACGGAGTGGAGCGAGCACCATCCTTCGGATGCGAGCGGCATCACGGTGGGGCTGCGCATTGCGGGGAGGATCTTTACGGCTTCGTCCAGGGCTGCTGTGGGGATGTTCATCAGAAGATACTTCTTGCCGTTGCTCATAAGATGTGAGTCTATCCTGAAAAGTATCTCGTCCAAGGTTGCGCGGTCTTCCTCCGAAAGGTTCTTGTCCGCGATGAGCACGGCCTCGGATTCGAAGACCCGCTCAACCTCTACCAACCCGTTGGAAACCAGCGTGCTGCCTGATGAAACAATGTCGAATATGCAGTCTGCTATTCCGGCTGCGGGGGCAATCTCCACCGAACCGGTAATAACTTCTATGTTGGCCTTTATGCCGTTCTTTTCAAGGAAGTCCTTGAGGATGTTTGGGTACGAGGTGGCAATGCGCTTGCCCTGGAAATAGTCCAGACCCTCATATTTGTCGGCCTTGGGAATTGCCAGGCTTATGCGGCATCCGCCGAAACCCAGTTTCTTGACTATCTGCACGTCGGCTTTCTTCTCCGCCACTTCGTTCAGTCCTACTATACCCAGCGAGGCTGTGCCTGACGCCACGACGAGGGGAATGTCATCGTCCCTGAGGAACAATGTCTCTATATCGAAATTCCTGGCTTTGGAAATGAATTTCCTTTTTGGCTCGTCTACGTTTATCCCTATGCTGGCGAGCAATGACAGGCTTTCTTCGTTCAACCTGCCCTTCGATTGTAGTGCGATCTTCAACATAACAATCAAATAAAAGAATTTTTAATAAAATTTCAAAAATATCTTGCAAAAAGATGAACTTATACTATCTTTGCATAAAAATACAAAAGCAGTGTATATATATGCAAACTGAAAAATCCAAGGCCGAGAGGCAGGCAGCCATCAGGGCATTAGTGTCAGCAGCCCGTATTTCCAATCAGGAAAGGCTCGCATCATTGTTGAAAGACAAAGGCTTCTCTTTTACGCAGGCCACATTATCGAGAGACCTGAAAGAACTGCACATAGTAAAAGTTCCTACTGATGACGGATATGTTTACAGAATTCAGCCGCACGCGATGACTGTAACCCGTCCCAAGGCGGTACCCACCATTCTGGACGGAATAGTCAGCATAGAGTTCTCCCACGCTCTGGCCGTGCTCAAGACAATCCCGGGTTACGCCAACCTGGTTGCATCCACAATAGACCAGAGGGTTAAGTCCGCCTTCATAATGGGAACCGTGGCTGGAGACGACACGCTCATACTGCCCCTTAGGGACAATTTCACCCAGGAGTCCGTGATGAGGGACTTGTCTGAATACATCCCCGGAATAGAGGACAAGCAGCTGACCAAGAACTTCCTCATAGAGGTCGCCAATACGGGGCATATCAAGTACATCCCCGAAATCCTCAAGACCATAGAGGATGCGGCCAAGGTACGCGGAACCGGAATCGCCAAGCGCAACCCGGACTATGTGGAGAAGAAAATGCGCGAGGGAAAGGCCATCATAGCCCTTTTCCGTGACGAATTCGCCGGCTTCTGCTACATCGAAAGCTGGGGACACGGCAAGTTCGTGGCAAATTCCGGTCTCATAGTAAAGGAGAAGTTCAGAGGCAAGGGACTTGCCAAGGACATCAAGCACAAGGCATTCGAACTCTCACGCGAGAAGTTCCCCAACGCCCGCATCTTCGGCCTCACCACCGGCCTGGCAGTTATGAAGATCAATACCGAGCTGGGATACGTACCGGTAACCTTCTCAGAGCTCACTGACGATCCTGAGTTCTGGAAGGGATGTGAGAACTGCGTCAACTTCGACGTCCTCCAGAGGAACAACTATACCCGCTGCCTCTGCACCGGAATGTTGTACGATCCCGAAAAGCACCGCACCAAATAAAGAATCCGAGATATGGCAAAGAAAGTAGTAGTAGCATACAGCGGCGGACTGGATACATCGTTCACCGTGATGTACCTTACAAAAGAATACGGTTATGAGGTTTATGCGGCCTGCGCCGACACCGGAGGCTTCTCAAAGGAACAATTGGAGACCAACAGGCAGAACGCATTCAAACTGGGCGCAAAGGATTACGTCACCCTGGACGTAACCAGCGAGTATTACGCCAAGAGCATTAAATATATGATATACGGAAACGTGCTCAGGAACGGCACGTATCCCATCTCGGTTTCTTCCGAGCGCATCTTCCAGGCAATGGCAATTGCAAGGTACGCCAAGGAGATTGGCGCTGACGCCATCGCGCACGGATCAACAGGAGCCGGCAACGACCAGGTGCGCTTCGACATGACCTTCCTGGTAATGGCTCCAGGCATAGAGATCATAACCCTTACCAGGGATATGGCCCTCACCCGTCAGTTCGAGGTGGATTACCTCAACAAGAACGGATTCCCGGCCGATTTCAAGAAGCTCAAGTATTCCTACAATGTGGGACTCTGGGGTACTTCAATCTGCGGAGGTGAAATCCTGGATTCAGCCCAGGGCCTTCCTGAGAGCGCGTACCTGAAGCAGGTTACAAAGCAGGGATCCGAGATAATCAAGCTGGGATTCAAGGAAGGAGAACTTTGCAGTGTAAACGGCAAGGAGTTCGAGGACAAGGTGGCCGCAATCCAGTATGTGGAGAGCATAGCGGCTCCGTACGGGGTAGGCCGCGATATGCACGTGGGTGACACCATAATAGGAATAAAGGGTCGCGTAGGATTCGAGGCGGCGGCACCGATGCTCATCATATCGGCGCATAAGTTCTTGGAGAAGTTCACCCTGAGCAAGTGGCAGCAGTACTGGAAAGACCAGGTTGCCAACTGGTACGGTATGTTCCTGCACGAGAGCCAGTACCTTGAGCCCGTGATGAGGGACATCGAGGCTATGCTCCAGAGCAGCCAGCGCAATGTCAACGGCGTTGTTTCAATGCAGTTGCAGCCGTATTGCTTCTCCACCGTGGGCGTTGAGTCCCAGGACGACCTGGTTAAGACCAAGTTCGGAGAGTACGGCGAGATGCAGAAAGGCTGGACCAGCGAGGACGCCAAGGGATTCATCAAGGTTACTTCCACTCCGCTGAGAGTGTATTACGCCAATCACGTAGAGGAGGGAAAGGAACTCGAAAAAGATTTGTAGAGAATGATCAAAGTAGGAATCATAGGAGCGGCCGGATATACCGGCGGAGAGCTTATCAGAGTGCTTCTGGGGCATCCTGACGCTCAGATTGTCTTTGCGCAGAGCACCAGCCACGCGGGCGAACCGCTATGGAAGGCACATTCTGACCTGGTGGGGGAGACCGAAAAAGTTTTCAGCGCCGATGCTCCCGTAATGGAGGCGGATGTGGTTTTCCTTTGCGGCGGCCACGGCAATTCAAAGGACACGGTAGCCTCTTTCCCTCAGGAATACAAGGGTGCCATCATAGACCTGGCCAATGATTTCAGGCTTGCCGCCGATGCCGGAGACTTTGTCTACGGACTCACGGACGCCTTCAAGGACAAGATAGAAAAGGCAAAACACATTGCCAATCCGGGATGCTTTGCCACCTCTATCCAGCTGGCTCTGCTTCCGCTTGCCGCTATAGACAAACTGGGAGAAGTTCACGTCACGGCCATTACGGGATCTACTGGCGCCGGACAGAAACTTCAGGAAACCGCCCATTTCAGCTGGCGTACCAACAATATGTCAGTATACAAGGCCTTTACCCACCAGCATCTGTCAGAGATAGAGGAGACGCTTCATAAATTCTCTCCCCAGTGGTGCGGAAAGATCAACTTCGTGCCCGTAAGGGGTGATTTCGCCCGTGGAATAATGGCATCGGTATATCTGGACTGCGACATTCCTGAAGACCAGGCGGTGAACCTGTACAAGGCTTTCTACCAGAAGTCTCCGTTTGTCACCGTAGTGGATTCCAATCCGGACCTGAAGATGGTTGTGAATACCAACAAGGCCGTGCTGTATGTTCGTAAATATGGCGATAAGATTCACATTATCAGTATGATAGACAATCTGCTGAAAGGCGCTTCGGGGCAGGCTGTAGAGAATATGAACATAATGTTCGGCCTTCCGCAAGACGCAGGACTTAGGCTCAAGGCTTCCAAATTCTGACAATATGCAATTATTCGATGTATATTCACTTTTTGACGTAACCCCTGTCAAGGCCAAGGGCTGTACAATTTGGGACGACAAGGGACAGGAGTACCTGGACCTTTACGGCGGTCATGCAGTTATTTCCGTGGGGCATTCGCATCCTCATTACGTGCAGGCTCTCAAGGACCAGCTGGACAAGATAGGATTCTACTCAAACAGCGTCCGTAATCCTCTGCAGGAGCAACTGGCCGCAAGGCTGGGTGAGATAAGCGGCTATCCTGATTACTCCCTTTTCCTGGACAACAGCGGCGCTGAGTCAAACGAGAACGCCCTCAAGCTGGCGTCCTTCCATACGGGAAAGGACCGTGTGATTGCTTTTCACGGCAGCTTCCACGGGCGCACCTCCGGAGCTGTTGCGGTTACGGACAATCCCAAGATAGTCTCGCCCTTCAACGCCGTTCATAAAGTCACCTTCTGCGACCTGAACGACTCCGAAGGTGTTGAGAAGGTCCTCGAAGGCGGAGACGTGGCCGGAGTGATCATAGAAGGCATCCAGGGATGCGGAGGCATCAACATCCCTCGTCCCGGGTTCCTTGCCGAGTTGCGCGCGCTTTGCGACAAGTATGGAGCCTGCCTGATCCTGGACGAAGTCCAGAGCGGCTACGGCCGTAGCGGCAAGTTCTTCGCCCACCAGTGGGACGGGGTAGAGGCCGACATCGTCACTATGGGAAAGGGCATAGCCAACGGCTTCCCTTGCGGAGGCATCCTCATATCGCCCAAGTTCAAGGCCTCCAAGGGCCTGCTTGGCACCACGTTCGGAGGCAACTACCTGGCAATGGCCGCCGCGTTGGCCGTGCTGGACATCATAGAGGATGAAGGCCTGGTGCAGAACGCCCTGGAAGTGGGAGAGTACCTGCAGTCTTCTATTCCGTCGTCCCCGCTGATACACGAGGTGAGGGGCAGGGGACTGATGACAGGAATCGAATTCAACGTCCCGGTGGCCCCCATTCGCGGCAAACTGCTATATAAGAAGCACATTTTCACAGGAGTAGCGGGACAGAACATCATAAGGCTTCTGGCGCCGCTGGTGCTCACAAAGGCCCAGGCCGACACATTCATCAATGCATTAAAAGAAGTACTTCAATGAAATCATTCTTTCACGTACAAGATATAGGAGACCTTTCCAAGGCCCTTGAAGAAGCGAAACAAGTAAAGGCGACTCCGTTTGCCTGGCAGCATCTGGGAAAGAACAAGACCATAATCCTGGTGTTCTTCAACAGCAGCCTGCGCACCCGCCTGAGCAGTCAGAAAGCGGCCCTCAACCTGGGCCTTGACCCCATAGTCCTCAATGTGAATGGAGACAGCTGGAAGCTGGAAACCCGTATGGGCGTAGTGATGGATGGTGACAAGTCCGAGCACCTGCGCGAGGCCATCCCCGTGATAGGCAGCTACTGCGACCTCATAGGCGTACGCTCTTTCGCCGGCCTCACTGACAAGGAATTCGACTACAACGAGACCATCCTGAAGCAGTTCATAGACTATTCCGGCAAGCCGGTGATAAGCCTTGAATCCGCCACGGTCCATCCCTGCCAGGCGTTTGCTGACCTTTTCACCATTGAAGAATACAAGACAAAGAAGCGCCCCAAGGTGGTTATGACCTGGGCGCCGCATCCACGCGCACTGCCTCAGGCCGTCCCCAACTCGTTCGCAGAGTGGATGAACGCGGCTGACGTGGACTTCGTCATTGCTCAGCCCGAAG
>JAFRXC010000029.1 GCA_017437825.1 Bacteroidales bacterium | reverse complement strand
CCACCCCTGCAGGAGCAATCGCCAAGTTCGCAGCTTCAGGAAAGAAGATCCGCAAGAAAGACCTTGGAATGATGGCAATGAGCTACGGCTACGTTTACGTTGCGCAGGTTGCAATGGGAGCAAGCCCTGTACAGTATATGAACGCCATCAAGGAAGCCGAGGCTTACGACGGACCGTCCCTGATCATCGCCTATGCACCTTGTATCAACCACGGTCTCAAGGCTGGAATGGGCTTGAGCCAAAAGGAGGAGAAACTTGCAGTCGACTGCGGATACTGGCACCTCTACAGGTACAACCCGACACTCGAGGAGCAGGGCAAGAACCCGTTCACCCTTGACAGCAAGGAGCCCGACTGGACCAAGTTCCAGGACTTCCTGAAGGGAGAGGTTCGTTTCGCTTCGCTTTACAAGATGTATCCTGACAAGGCAGACGAGCTGCTCCAGAAGACAGAGGAGTTTGCCAAAATACGCCTGAACACCTACAAGAAACTTGCAGGAAAAGAATAAGACTATTTCAGGATAGTATCCTTCAGTGACTGATAAAGCGGATTTTCCGCCAAGTCACGGCACTGATCCAGAATGGATACGAAGGCCTCGTAATTACCGAAAACGGTGTTCAGGTCTTCGTATCCTTTCATTATGCGCTTTGCATAATACATGAATACTTCGCCCTGGGGGGTGAGGCTCACGCTGGTGCGGTTGCGGGCAAAAAGATTGGCTCCGAGGCTCTTCTCCAGCTCTGCTATCTTCTGGCTCACTGCAGGCTGGGTGACGTCCAGCTCGCGTGCGGCGGCGGTAAAGCTGCGGTTGCGGGCGACTGCCTCGAACACTTTAAGGGTATAATCTTCCAACATACGACGGAAAGTATATAAAAAGGCCGATCTTTTAAAGACCGGCCCGTATTCTTATGTTGATGCTTATTCCTCAGAAATAGAGCCTGTAGGGCATACTTCTGCGCAAGCGCCGCAGTCTATGCAGATGTTAGGATCGATAGAATAAACATCGCCCTCCATAATTGCTCCAGAAGGGCACTCTCCCTGGCATGCTCCGCATGCTACACAGGTGTCTGCTGAAATTTTATGAGCCATAATCTTTTGTTTGAATTGTTAATGCAAATGTATTTCTTTAAATTTGATTTTACAAATTACAATGGAAAGATTTTTGCTTTGTGCTTCAGTATGAAAATCAGGTTCAACAAAATATTGCTTTCAGCTGCCGCTGCCGTTCTGGCCGCAATGGGCGTCGCAAGCGCTCAGAGCCAGTTTGGCGGAATTGCAGAGTTTGACAAAACCGTTCACGACTTTGGTGAGGTACTCACTACGGACGGGCCTCTCAGCTGCAAGTTCACAGTTTCCAATATCAGTGCCAAACCTATTAATATCGTAACGGTAGTTTCTTCCTGCGGATGCACCGACGTAACCTGGACCCGCGAGGCCATAGCCCCGGGCAAGACCGGCACCATCTCAGCCACCTACCAGAACGAGGACGGTCCCTTCCCCTTCGACAAGACCCTCACGGTATATCTGGCCGAATACAGACAGCCTGTAATCCTGCGCCTGCGCGGCACGGTAAGGGAGAAAGCCCTTCCGGTAAAGCAGGCCTACACCGTTAAACGCGGCTCCCTCGGCTTCAAGGAAGAAGAGATCCAGGGCGGAAATATGTCCCAGGGACAGCAGAAGAGCGGAGAGTTCACGGTTGCCAACATAGGTGACAGCCCCATCAGCGTTTCCTTCAAGGACGTTTCCAAGAATATGAAGATAAGCGTCAGCCCTGCTTCCATACCCGCAGGAGGCACGGCAAAGGTAAGCTACACCATCAGTTCCGACCGCGCCCTCTGGGGCAAGAACACCTACTGGTTCACCCCCGTCGTAAACGGCAGGTCATATCAGAAGATGGGCATAGTGGCCGTCACCAAAGAAGATTTCTCAGACTGGAGCAGGGAGCAGAGAGCCAACGGTTCCAACCTGCTTTTCAAGGAGAATACATTCTCCTTCAAGCCGCAGGCTGCAGGCAAGACAATAGAGGCCGTGTTCGACTTCTCCAACGTAGGCAAGAGCGACCTCGTAATATATAAGGTGGACACCGACAATCCCAAGGCCGTCCTGATGGAAGAGCCGCCAGTTCTGAAGGCCGGCCAGACCGGAAAACTCAAGGTTTCTCTGGACACCAAGGGAATGCCGAAGGGAGAGGTTCTGATAATAGTCAGTCTGACTACCAACTCCCCGTTGAGACCTCTTGTAAACTTGTTCATAACTGGCTTCATCCAATAAAAGATAGTCCCACAAAAATTATTAAATTTGTGGGACTGATTTTATATATATGCCAGAACAAATCCATAGCTATACTGACGAACAGATAGTCACCATGGAAGGTGTCGAGCATATCAGGCGCAGGCCTGGTATGTACATCGGACGTCTTGGTGACGGAAGGAATCCCGGAGATGGTATTTATGTCCTTCTGAAGGAAATTGTGGACAACTCCATAGACGAGTTCGCAATGGGCTTCGGAAAGCAGATATTGATAACCATCAAGGACGAGGAAGTCACGGTCAGGGATTTCGGACGCGGAATTCCACTGGATTCCGTAGTCAAGGCTGTCAGCATACTCAACACCGGAGGAAAGTTCGACGATAAGGCATTCAAGAAATCAGTCGGCCTCAACGGAGTGGGAACAAAGGCTGTAAACGCCCTTTCCAGCTCGTTCTACGTATGCTCTTTCCGCAACGGTGAGACATCCTGGGCCAAGTTCGAGCGCGGAGAGCTGAAAGACAGCGGCAAGGGCACTTCCAAGGAGAAGAACGGCACCCTGGTAATCTTCACCCCGGACAACAATATGTTCGGAGACTACCACTACAATATGGACTATGTGGAGTCAATGGTCAAGAACTACTCCTACCTCAAGAAAGGCCTTACCCTCAATTTCAACGGCAACCTGTACAAGTCCTCCAACGGCCTTCTTGACCTGGTGAACGAAAACCTCACAGAAGAGCCCCTCTACCCTCCCATCCACCTTGAAGGCGAGGACATAGAAATAGTTCTGACTCACGGCAACGCCTACGGAGAGAACATATCCTCCTTTGTAAACGGCCAGAACACCCGCGACGGAGGCACCCACCTGGCCGCCTACCGCGAGGCCATCGCCAAGACCCTCAAGGAGTTCTTCAAGAAGAACTACGCTCCCGAAGACTGCCGCCAGGGAGTCGTAGGCGCCATCAGCATCCAGATCCAGGAGCCTACCTTCGAAGCCCAGACCAAGACTAAACTGGGATCCACCTATATGTGGGAGAAGCAGGAGAAGGACGAGACCGGCGCCATCCACAGCAGCACCGGTCCCACCATCAGGAACTTCGTGAACGAGTTCATTGCCCGTAACCTGGACAATTACCTCCGTATGCACATGGACATAGTCCCTGTCATAGAAGAGAAGATAAAGTCTTCACAACAGGAGCGCGAAGAAATATCCGGAATCCAGAAAAAGACCCGTGAGAAGAACAAGAGGGCCAACGTCTACAACAAGAAACTTCGCGACTGCCGCTTCCACTTCAACGACAAGCGCACGGAAAAAAGCGAAGAGGCAATAGAAAAGTCCAGCATATTCATCACGGAGGGAGACTCCGCCAGCGGAACCATCACCAAGGTCCGCAACGCCAACACCCAGGCAGTGTTCAGCCTTCGCGGAAAGCCCATCAACTGCTACAAGGAAAGCCGCAGGAAAGTTGCCGAGAACGAAGAACTCAACCTGCTCATCTCCGCCCTGGGCGTGGAAGACGACCTGGACAACCTCCGCTACAACAACATCATTGTTGCTACCGATGCCGATGACGACGGAATGCACATCCGTATGCTGGTGCTCACCTTCTTTATGAAGTACTACCCCGACCTCATTCGCCGCGGCCACGTACACATCCTGCAGACTCCCCTCTTCCGCGTACGCGACAAGAAGAACACCAGGTACTGCTATTCCATAGAGGAGAAAGAAGCTGCCCTCGCTTCAATGAAGTCTGGCGCAGAGATCACCCGTTTCAAAGGCCTTGGAGAGATATCTTCCAACGAATTCGTAGATTTCATCGGAGAGAATATGCGCCTGGACCTGGTGAAACTTTCTGAAGAAGAGTCCATCCAGGATATAATGGCCTTCTATATGGGAGAGAACACCATAGACAGGCAGAATTTCATCCGGGAGAACCTTCGCTCGGAGGAAGAACTGGAAGATATCAATATCTAGGAATCCCTGAACTACTTAACCGTTATGATAACGCGGCGATAGGCGACAAGGTTGAAGTTGCCGTCGTCGTGCACTTCGCATACCAGGTGCAGCTGCCTTCCGGCCGCATCGTCAGGAATCTTGAATGAAACCTTCTGGGCAGAGGCGTCGGAAATCTCCGGCAAAGCGCCGTCATCAGGGAATACCTGGAACCACCATTCGAAGCTCAGGTTGTCTCCGTCCGGATCGTATGACTTGGACGCGTCAGCGCGTACCACCGTCCCTGCCTTGGCCTGCATCTCTATCGGCCTGAGGCCGCCGTTTCCGTTGACAATGACAACAGGGTTGCGGTTGCCGGCGCCCTCGTCAGCCCACTGCATACGGGCCGCGAAGTCGTTGAACTCATCCGGATAGAACTTATGCTCGTAGTCATTGGATATGCTCTTGAGGGGGTCCTGCCAGTTTACCCAGGCGTATGTCTCCCTGTCCGGGGAAACGCCAAACTGGTGGCATCCGCCCCAGCCTACCTGCTCCGGACGGTCAGGGTCATTGAGGCCGTTGGGCATTGCATTGAGGAAACTCGGCGTGTCGCCTTCCACTCCCCACAGGTAATGGGGATAGACTTTTCCCATCTGGCCGTGATTCTGTATATGAGTGGCATACTTGTCCCAGTTCTGAACGCCCAGGGCGTTCTGGTTGAGCCAGGCGCTCTCGTCCCAGACCAGCATCAGGTCCTGGGAGAAGTCCCTGCGCAGCCACTGATGGGAGCTGTACGCGCGGTTCATTCGCATAGCGTATACCATATCCTGGTCAGTTATAGTATATAGCCGGAACTTGTTCAGGAACTCCTTGAACTCTTCCGGGGAACGCTCCTGCTGCACCTTCCAGATTGCCTGTGACAGGGTATTGGCGCCACCCCAGGAGCAGACATAGATGGGACGTGGGTCGTCCTCGTCCGCAAGTTTTATTATGAGGTCGCTTCCCGCAGTGTTGTTGTCAGGACCAATGACGCCTATACCCGCTTTGGGGCTTCCCATAACCGAGCGGCTGCGGATATAATCCGCACTGGGCCAGTAGCCTAATTCCTGACTTCCCTGCTCCTGCTCCAGACTGAGGAAGCCGTTTTGGCCGGAACGCTTCATCAGATTGTTCACATCCGTCCTGTACGCTTCAATCACGCGGTACAGATAATCAGCCCACTCCGGTGGATACGGGTCGCAGTTCCATCCTATCGATGTAATGATTGCCTCAATCTCAAAGCGGTCCGCATAAGACATAAGGCGGACGGCAGATTCATTGTCATCCGGCTCCACATCTGCAGGGCCGATATCCGTCATTATTACAAGCCGGGGTTTAAGGTTGTCACTTTTGTCCTGCACCTTAGAGCAGGAAACCAGGGAAACTGCGACGGCCAGTGCGCACGCAAGAACTGAACTAATCTTTTTCATACAACAAATATAGAAAAAAAGCAGCCCTTGTGAAAGAGCTGCATTTTATGGGATATTGAAGGGGACGCTTACTCAGCAACAACGTTGAGTTTCACGTTTCCTACTACGTTCTTGTAGCACTTTACTGCTGCCTCGAACTCGCCTGCTTCCTTGATCTCAGGAACGGTAACAGCCTTCTTGTCAACCTCGATTCCAGCTGCTGCGAGAGCCTCTGCAACCTGGGCTGCTGATACTGAACCGAAAATCTTTCCCTCTGCATTTACCTTTACAGGAATTGTAAGGAGCATTCCGGAAAGTTTGTCTGCGAATGCCTGAGCGTCAGCCACGATCTTGGCCTCTTTGTGAGCCCTCTGACGGATTGTCTCCTCGTGCTGCTTGAGAGCAGAAGGGGTAGCTATGGTAGCGAATCCCTGAGGAACAAGATAATTGAGAGCGTAACCAGTCTTTACGTTTACCACTTCTCCGGCCTCGCCGAGGTTGGCAACTTCTTTCTTCAAAATGATTTTCATATCTCTCAATTATTTAAGAAGGTCAGTAACATAAGGGAGAAGGGCTATTGAACGTGCCCTCTTGATAGCCTGGGCCACCTTCCTCTGGAATTTGAGGGAAGTACCGGTGATGCGGCGGGGAAGGATCTTACCCTGCTCGTTGAGGAACTTCTTGAGGAACTCAGGGTCTTTGTAATCTACGTATTTGATGCCGGCTTTCTTGAAACGGCAATACTTCTTCTTTCTTACCTCTACGGTAGGAGGATTGAGATAACGGATCTCAGCGTTCTGATCTGTCTGTGCCATAATTAATCCTCGTTAAGTTCTTCTACTTCTACAACTGCATCGGCCTCTTCTGCAACCGGAGCCTCCTCCTTTACGGGAGCGGGAGCGGCTTTCTTGGAAGCCCTGTTCTGACGACGGTGCTCTGCATATGCAACGGCGTGCTGGTCAAGGGTCACAGTAATGAACCTGATGATTCTCTCATCGCGGTGATACTGGGTTTCAAGGGTAGCTACAAAGCTGGGCTCAGCTTTGAACTCGATCAGGTAATAGAATCCTGATGTCTTGTGCTGGATAGGGTAAGCAAGCTGCTTAAGGCCCCAATCCTCTTCGTACACGATTTCTCCGCCATTATCCTTAATGAGGGATGTGTACTTGGCAACCGCTTCCTTCATCTGGGAATCAGACAAAACGGGAGTTGCAATGAAAACGGTTTCGTAAGATTTTAACATCTCTGGATGGTTTGATAATAAAATAAATAACAGCCCTTCGGAGGGCTTTCCTCACAAAGGGCTGCAAATATAGGAATTTAAACTTTTATTTGCAAGGAATATTTTCCAGAACGGCTTTCAGGTATTCCCAGCACATACCTACGGTATCTATCTTCACCCTCTCGTCCGGAGAATGCGGATGAACGATGGTAGGGCCTATGGAAACCATCTCCCAGTTAGGATAGGTTGCCCCCATAAGGGCGCACTCCAGTCCGCCGTGGGTGGCGAACACCTTCATGTCCTTGTCGAATATCTTCTTGTAAGTCTCCTTCATCACCTTGATGATAGGAAGGTCCGGCTTGGGAATCCATCCGGAATAGCCTCCCATGAAATCCACCTTGGCGCCAGCAAGTTCGAAAATATAGCCGATGCGCTTTGCAAGTTCAGACTTGGAACTGTCCAGGGCGCTCCTCATAAGGGAAGCTACCTTGAGGTGACCTTGGTTGCAGCGTACGATTGCCAGGTTGGTGGAAGTCTCCGTAAGTCCGGGCATGCTCTGGCTCATACGGATGACTCCGGAAGGGCATGCGATTATGGCCTTGAGGGCGTTGATTGCCACCTGCTCCTCTATGTAGCATGCAGGCTTGTCGCAGTGCTCGCAGCAGAAGTCCATGTCAGGATCGCTCTGGGCGTAGCATTTCTTGGAATTGGTAAGGGACTTGATTATCATGGCCAGCACTTCTTCTTCCTTGTCCTGAGGGACGAGGATAACTGCGTGGGCCTCGAAAGGAATGGCGTTGCGCAGGCTTCCTCCAAAGAAGTCGGCCAGTTTCACGCCGCAGTCTATCATTCCGTCGATAATGGCCTTGGAGACAATCTTGTTGGCATTGCCGCGATAGAGGGAGATATCCATTCCGGAGTGTCCTCCCTGAAGGCCCTTAACTGATACTTTGTAAGGTTTATATCCCTCGGGAGCCACCAGTTCCTTGTATTCGAAGTCGGCCACTGCGTCCAGGCCGCCAGCGCAGCCTATGCACAGTTCACCTTCCTCCTCGGAATCCAGGTTTATGAGGATGTCTCCTTTGAGGACGCCGGGCTTGAGGTTCTGGGCGCCCGTCATTCCTGTTTCCTCGTCATAGGTGGCAAGCACTTCTATGGGGCCGTGCTTGATGTCCTTGCTCTCGCATACTGACATTCCAAGGGCGATTCCCATTCCGTTGTCGGCTCCGAGGGTGGTGCCTTTGGCTCCTACCCAGTCGCCCAGGATCTCGGTCTCGATGGGGTCGTTGAGGAAGTCGTGGGTAGATGAGGCCACTTTCTGGGGCACCATATCCATATGTCCCTGGAGAATAACTCCGCGGCGGTTTTCGTATCCCGGGGTTGCGGGCACGCGGAAAATGATGTTGCCCGTATCGTCTTTTATAGTTTCGATTCCATGTTTCTTTCCCCAGTCGTACAGGAAGGCCTGTACCTTCTCCTCGTGCTTGGAAGGACGGGGAATCTGGGTGAGGGAGTAGAAGTTATTCCACACCACTTTAGGTTCAAGATCTTTGATACTGCTCATAATATTGTGGTTATTAATCATTTACTGTAGCGGATACACCCTGTCTTCTCCCAGTTGATAAACCGGTATGCGGCTCTGAAGGAAGGGCTTTACGCCGTCTGAAACCTTGACGTCGCATATTGCGGGGATTCTCACTGTCTGGGTGGCCTTGGCCTTGGAAATGGCCCTTGGATCCGAGAATGGAGCGCTGGCAATCTCCTGGGGAACGATGTCCAGATAGTATGGCTTGCCGTCCAGCTCTTCGGCCGGGAGGAGTCCCTCCTCGTCTGAAAGTCGGAAGATGACATATATCTGGTCTTTCTCGTCGGATGACGGGGAGAGTTCGAAAGTAACGGTCTGCTCCTCTGTGACGGTGTTGCCGAGGAACAGGGAGAGGTACTCCTGCTCGAGGGCGGTCAGCTCGTCGATGGCGGCCTTCATTGCCTCTCCGCTGTAGGTGGCGTCAGTGTCGCCGGTGATTATCTGTATGCGGTTGCGCCTCAGGTTGAAGATCATGTCGGCGGCCTCCCTGGCTTTCTGGTCAGGGGTTTTCTGGACCGTCATGCTCTGGGAGACGAGGCGGCTGGCGGAGCCGGCGGAATAGAGGGTGGCGGCTTCCGAGGTGTAATTGGATGTGAGTCCCTTGGACTCGAATCCAGCCTTTGCAAAGCCCGGCTTGCTCCAAACCGAAACTCCGGAAGCGTCGGTATCGGACCCGTAATTCATTACCACGCTGGTGAGGGTGGCCTTTGAGGAATCCTCTTTCTTAGCCTCTATTCCAAGGTACTTCTGGGCGTATTCGGCATACGGGCCGGCGTAGAACTTTTCCTGCACGGCGCTGACCTCGAACGAGAGTTTGGTCTTGGGCTGCATCTGCTGGGCCCTGGCCCCTATGCAGCAAAGCAGCATTATGGCTGCGGCTGTAAAAAGTCTTTTCATATTATTTCCATCTTTTGTGCGTCCAGAGATAGTTCCAGGGCTGCGCCTCGATGTCTTTCTGGAGCAGTGAATAATACTGTTTCATTATCTGGAGGGGTTCCATTGTGGAAGCGTCCTCACATATAGGAGTGAAGGTAAGCCTGTAGCGGCCGCGCTTCACCCACGATACGTTCATATAAGCAACACTCATTCCTTTCTTATGTGCGACGGCCACACCGCCGTACATAGTGTCTGTCTGCTGATGCATGAACTCCCCGACCGGAAGCCTGTCCACATTGCGGTAGGGTGCCTGGTCAGTATTCATATTGTACAGCTTCTTCTTTCCTGCAGCCAGGTTAGCCAGCGCGTAACGGAAGAATTCGGAAGTTTCCACATAGCCGTCGAACGAAGGGTCCTTCACCGTAGTGAGGCGGTTTTTCCTGAGGAACTTATCCCAGACTTTGCTGGAAGGACGCTTGTACACCACAACCACATTGTCGGTGGTGAACGGACACGGCGATCCTTCCGGACGGTCAAAATAGTCTATTGAACCGAAGAACTCCCAGTTTCCGCAATGGGAATTGAGGATCATCACGGCCGGAGAGACGTCCAGAAGATGCTGAATGACCTCAGGATTGACCATCTCTTCAGGGCAGTCCTTCACAAAACGGCTGGGATTGGTGCATCCGCCGTACCAGATTGCCTCAACTATGATGTCTGCCAGGTGGCTGTAGAATCGGTCTGCTATCTCGGTCAGTTCCCAGTACTTCTTGTCCGGGAAGCTGCGGGAAAGATTGGTCATCACCACGTCCCGGCGGTAGTGGATCACGTCCCGCATCATCCAGCAGATGAAACGGGAGACTGCGTAATGGAACCCAAGCGGAAGATGCGCAGGAATCCAGAGCAGGGCCCTGAGGAGTATGTAACCAATATTGTGCATCTTCACAAATATACCAAATTATTCTTATATTTGTAGATACTTGAATTCAACGAAATAATTATACCGACTATGTTCAAAAACCAACCTAAAGGATTGTTCGCCCTTGCCCTCGCAAATACAGGCGAGCGATTCGGCTACTACACGATGCTGGCCATATTCCTCCTGTTCCTGCAGGCGAAATTCGGCTTCACTGCCGCAGCGGCAGGTCAGTTCTACGCCATATTCCTGGCGGCCGTCTACTTTATGCCGGTTCTGGGAGGATGGCTCGCCGACAAGATCGGCTACGGCAAGTGCGTCGTCACCGGAGTTTCAGTGATGTTCCTGGGATACCTCCTTCTGGCCATCCCTACAAACGCCTTCGAGAACCGCGGTTTCGCGCTGGCAATGATGATCGGCGCCCTGCTGCTTATTGCCGTGGGCACCGGCCTCTTCAAAGGCAACCTGCAGGTGATGACCGGCAATCTGTATGACGACCCCAAATACAGCGCAAAGCGCGATTCAGGCTTCAGCCTCTTCTATATGGCCATCAACCTGGGTGCAATGTTCGCCCCCACCGCCGCCACAGCCCTGACCAACAGCCATCTTGCAAAGACCGGCCTCATATACAAGGCTGACATCCCCGCCCTTGCGCATCAGTGCCTCAACGGCACCCTGCAGGACCCGGGCGCTCTCAAGAGCCTCCAGGCAATGATGCCGGGCTCAAACGTGGCCTCAATGAGTCTGAGCGACTTCAGCCAGT
>JAFRXC010000028.1 GCA_017437825.1 Bacteroidales bacterium | reverse complement strand
TTGTCCTTGACTTCAACGAGCAGCAGAAGAGGATCGCCCTCGGACTCAAGCAGCTTTCTGCTCATCCTTGGGACAACCTCGATCCTAACCTGGGCGTAGGTGACAAGGTTCGCGGAAAGGTAGTCCTCATTGCAGACTACGGCGCATTCGTAGAGATTGAGCCGGGCGTAGAGGGTCTCATCCACGTATCTGAGATGTCCTGGAGCCCCAGGCTTCACTCAGCTCAGGAATTCCTCAAGGTCGGTGACGAGGTTGAGGCTCAGATCCTCACCCTTGACAGGGAGAACCGCAAGATGTCCCTCGGACTCAAGCAGCTCTCATCCAACCCTTGGGAGAACATCCGCGAGAAGTATCCCGTCGGATCACAGCACAAGGCTGTTGTACGCAACATCACCAACTTCGGCGTATTCGCAGAGCTTGAGGACGGCGTAGAGGGACTCGTTCACATCAGCGACCTCTCCTGGAACAAGATCAAGCATCCTTCAGAGGTTGTTGCAGCAGGTGACACCATCGACGTCCAGATCCTCGACTTCGACGAGGCAAGCCACAAGCTGAGCCTTGGCCACAAGCAGGTTCTTCCTAACCCTTGGGACGAAATCGAGAAGAACTTCCCTGTAGGATCCACCGTTGAGGGAACCGTAGCATCCACCACTGACAAGGGCGCTACCATCACCTTCGCTGGTTCTGACGCTGAGGGCTTCGCTTACAGCCGCGACCTCGTAAAGGAGGATGGCAAGCAGGCTGTCGCCGGCGAGACCCTTCCGTTCAAGGTTGTAGAGCTCCGTCGCAGCACCCGCAGGATTCTCCTCTCACACCTCAGGACTTACGCCGAGGCTAAGGAGAAGGCTGCAGCCGCCGAGCAGGACAACGCCAAGAAGGCAGTCAAGAAGATCAACGCCAACGTAGAGAGGACGACTCTCGGCGACATCGACGCTCTTGCAGCCCTCAAGGACAAAATGGAGAAAGGTGAGTAATTTTGGAATAACTGTACTGGGTACGGCCTCGGCCGTGCCCATTGCAGACAGAAATCCAAGCGCCCAGGTACTGAACGTGCACGGGCGTTTGTTTTTGATTGACTGCGGCGAAGGTACGCAGCAGCAGTTCAGGCGCTTCCACCAGTCTTTCCTCAAGGTGGAGGCCATATTCATCTCGCACATTCACGGAGACCACTGCCTAGGCATCTTCGGCCTTCTGTCCACGATGGCAATGTACGGGAGGACTGCGCCGCTGACCATTTTCGCACCGCGCTCTTTCGGTCCAGTCCTCAAGTTCTATATGAGCTATTTCGGGGAGGACCTGTCATATCAGGTTGAGCACGTCACTCTGGATGCCAAGGAGCCTAAGGAGATTTACAGGTCCGGCGAGCTGGTGGTAAGCGCCTTCCCGCTGAATCACAAGATAGAGTGCTTCGGCTTCCGCTTCTGCTACAAAGAGCGTTACAGCTACGCGTACTGCAGTGACACGGCGCCTTTCCCCGAACTGGCGCAGTGGGTGAAAGACGTGGACATCCTGTATCACGAGGCCACTTACACCAGGGCATTCGCCGACAAGGCCGGCCCTCGCTTCCATTCAGTCACTGACGATGCGGCCCGCTGCGCCCTGGAGGCTGGGGCACGGAAATTGGTGATAGGCCATTATTCGTCCAGGATAAGGGACATCTCACAGTTTGAGTCGGAATGCAAGGAAATTTTTGACAATACTGTGGCCGCAAACGATGGAGATGTCTTTGAGATTTGTTAACTTTGAGATTATGAAGAAGATAATTGCCCTTTTATCACTGTGTCTAGTCTGCTTCCTGAGCGCAGACGGACAGACATCCACAAACCCTCAGCAGGCATATATTGACAATTATTCCCAGATTGCCATCCAGGAAATGCAGCGCAGCGGCATTCCTGCCAGCATCACGCTGGCCCAGGGAATGCTCGAGAGCCGTTACGGCCTCTCGGACCTTGCAATAAAGGGAAACAACCATTTCGGAATCAAATGCCACGACTGGACGGGCAAGTCCATCAAGATGGACGACGAACGTCCCGGAGAGTGCTTCAGGGCATACGCCTCAGCCGACGAGTCCTTCAGGGACCACTCCGACTTCCTCCGTTTCAGGGACCGTTACCGTTTCCTGTTCGACTATGACATCACAGATTACCGCTCCTGGGCATACGGCCTCAGCAAGGCCGGCTATGCCACAGATCCCGAGTATCCTGCTAAGCTCATAAAGCTCATAGAGGACTTCGACCTGGGCAAGTTTGACAAACTCAACCGCAGGCAGATGAGGGACCTTCCCCAGACCCCTACAAGCCTGGAGGCAGTTTCCCGTCTTGAGGGCAAGGCTCTGGAGAAATTCAATTTTCCTCTTTCCCGCGCAGTCTACACCCAGAACGACGTGCCTTTCATCTACGTTCAGGAAGGGGAGACCTTCAAGAGCATAGCAGAGTCCAACAAGCTGTTCCTCAAGGAGCTGCTTAGATTCAACGACCTTTCCAAAGAGATTGAACTGCACCCTGGCGACATAGTTTACCTAAAGAATAAGAAGAAAGAATCCAAGAAGGGACTCGACAAGTATGTCGTTGACCAGGAAGGAGAAACCTTGTGGGCTATCTGCCAGAGATTCGCAGTACAGCAGAAAGAGATTGAGAAACTGAACGGCTTCAAGAAGGACCATGTCCTCCGCGAAGGCGACATGATCTATCTGCGCAAGACTAAATAATGGCTGGAAACAAGAAGAAAAGCAAACAGAAGCAGAAGCAGAAGAAAGGGATCCCTTTCCTTCTGCTTCTGCCTGTTCTTGTCTTCGCCGCTTTTGTCGGTGTCTGGTTCTGGAACTGGTACAGCGACAACAAGCGTCCCAACTTCATCCGGGAGGCAGTCATCTTCGTGCGCCCGGACTCTTCGGTAGATGAAGTATACGCCCAGTTAATAAACAAGGCAGGCGTAAGGCGTCCGTACAGCCTTGACCACGCCTTCAAGGACAAGCAGGTGGAGCAGTATATGCAGCCTGGCCGTTACGAGATAAAGCCCGAGTATACCAGCGTCTATGTGGCCAGGATGCTCAACAACTGTTGGCAGACTCCCGCCAAACTGGTCCTTTCCGGGACCATGCGACAGAAATCCCAGCTTGCCTCAAAGATAAGCAGCCAGCTGATGATAGACTCTTTGGACGTCATCAATGCATTGTCAGACAAAGACTTGCTTAAGAAATACGGATACACTCCCCAGAACGTTTTCTCCCTTTTCATTCCCGACACATACGAGATGTGGTGGACTGCTACGATGGAGGATGTTCTTGCAAAGCAGAAGCAGGCCAATGACTCCTTCTGGACAGATGAGCGCAAGGCTAAGGCCAGGGCGCAGGGGCTCAGCCCGCAGGAAGTGTCCGTCCTGGCGTCCATAGTGTCAGGAGAGACCAACTACGAGCCTGAAATGCCCAAGATTGCAGGTGTATACCTTAACCGCCTTCACAGGGGAATGAAACTCCAGGCAGATCCCACAGTGGCTTACTGCCTCAATTATGAAGTCAACAGAATCCTGAACAAGCACCTGCTGATAGATTCCAAATACAATACCTACAGGTATCCCGGCCTGCCTCCGGGACCAATTGCAGTGCCTTCCAAGGCCTGCCTTGAAGCAGTGCTCAATCCGGAAGGCAACTACCTGTTCTTCTGCGCCAACTCCACGTTTGACGGCACACACCTCTTCGCGGTGTCCTACAACGACCACCTGCGTAACGCCAGGGCCTTCCAGGCTGCCCTGAATGCCCGCGGAAGATAATCTCCTCTTTTATTATTTCTTGATTTTGGTGGGAACGGACTTTTCCTGCCAGATTACCTTCTGTACTCTGTAAGGGTACAGCTCCTTCATCCGTTTGGCATTGGGGCAGTCGTTGCGGTGGACTTTGATTCCCGCAGTCCTTGTGACGAATCCGAATACGTCGTCCCCGTATTGAGGGTTGCAGCAACCGGCCATCTTATACTCCAGCCCTTTGACTCCCTTGGCATTGATTACCAGGATTTCGTCAGTGGGGGACCATCCTTCTGACTTACCGCTCTTCTTCTCTTCCTTCTCAGGACGGTTGACAAGCAGGTCGGGATTCTGGATGTAATTCTTTATGGCGTTGACATCAATCTCGCCGCGGCCGATGGCTGCCATAAAGGAAATAACGGAGGAGTACTTGAGGAAGTGCATCATATCTGCAACATGTTCGTCTCCTAGGGTGAGTTTCCAGTTCTTGAGGCGGCGTTGCAGCAATTCGCGTCCCTGGGCGGCCTGGTTGCGCAGCTCGGCGTCCAGTTCCACCTTTATCTTGCTGCGGGCTTTTGAGGAGACCACGAAGTTGAGCCAGTCGGCATTGGGCTTCTGGCTCTTGCTGCTCATTATCTCCACCACGTCTCCGGTAGAGAGCTTTTCTTTTATGGATACTGCCTTGCCGTTGATGCGTGCACCGGTGCACTTGCATCCGAGTCCGGTGTGGATGTTGAAGGCGAAATCCAGGACGGACGCTCCCGCAGGGAGGATTCTCAATTCGCCCGTGGGCGTGAAGACGAACACTTCGTTGCTGGGAGGGGAGGGAAGGTCCTCGGCCTTGGTGTCGAAGGGGTGCTCCAGGTTGTAGCGCACGCTCTGAAGCCAGGTGTCAAGGGTTTTCTCGTGCTTGATACCCTTGTATGACCAGTGCGCGGCCTGGCCGTTCTCCGCTTCGGCGTCCATCCTCTTGGTGCGGATCTGGACTTCCAGATAGGCTCCCTGGGCGTTCTTTACCGTTATGTGGAGGGATTCGTAGCCGTTGGGCTTGGGGTTGGTGATCCAGTCTCTGAGGCGTGAGGTGTCGGCCTCGTATTCTTCCGTCACGTATGAGTATACTCTCCAGCAGAGCTCCTTTTCAAGGGCGTGGTCGTCAGGGTCGCAGTCAATTATGAACCTGATGGCGAAGACGTCGTAGACGCCCTCGAAAGGCACTTTCTGTACCTGCATCTTCTTGTAGATGGAGTATGCGGCCTTGGTCCTTGCCTTCAGCTTGTATTCGATGCCCGCCTTGCGCAATTTGTCTTCCAGGGGGCGTATGAAGTCGGATGTGAGCCTTATGCGGTTTTTCTCTCCGGCCTTGAGTTTCTGGGTTATATCCTTGTACTGGACCGGTTCGACATATTTGAAGTAGATGTCCTCCAGTTCCCGCTTAATGTTGTACAGGCCAAGCTGGTGCGCAAGCGGAATGTACAGCATAAGAGTCTCAAGGACAATTCTTTCCCTGTCGGGCTTTGAGAAGATGCTCAGGGAACGCATCACTTCCAGCCTGTCGGCTATCTTAAGTACGGTAACGCGCGGGTCCTTGGAGTACTGGACTATGAGTTTCTTGTAGTTCTCTGCCTCGAGGCGGGTATCCTTGGGCCTGATCTTGGCAATCTTGTTGAGACCGTCTACGAGAATCTTAACATCCTCCGGGAACTCGCTTATGTCCACTTCCGGGTGGAAGCGGGTGGCTTCGTGCAGATATACGGCGGCGATGCAGGTTTCCGGAAGACCTATCTCATCGGCCACTATGAGAGCTACGGCCTTGGCGTGTTCATACATAGGGGCACCGTTACCTCTACGGTCCTCTGCCAGCGCCTTTGCCGCCACTTCGCGTGCTCTTTGAAGAAGCCTTTCCATACTGGTTCCCTATCAAATGTAAATATATAATAAAAAAACCATTGTTTTAACTTTTAAATCGTAACCATATGGGCATTATGATTAACAATTGCGACGCAGTAGCTATTCCGAATCGGCTATGTTGAAGCGTTTTTGCTATCAATAATTATAAATTGAAATATTATAATAGATTGATATTAAGCAAATTAATAATATTTAATTTGGAAAATAGAAAAATTATAACTAAAATTGTGATGCGAATGAAAGTTAGTTAGCAGACAACGATATAGTTTTAGTTAGTAGTGTATGCCTTTTTCCAGATAGGAGAAAGGCTATTTTTCTTTCCAGACCTTCAGGTACTGCTGAAGAGCCCACATTTCGTCACGATATTTAGCCGCCGCCGCAAAGTCAAGGTCTGCAGCGGCCTTTTTCATACGCCTGCGCGATTCCTCGGCCATTTTCTCCACCTGCTGCCTGCTCATAGAGCGGATTACAGGATCCTGGAGAACGGCGGCGAGGTCAGCGGCTATGTAGCCGTCTACATATGCGCTGCCCTGCTCGCGTATAGAGTCGTGGCCGAGACCCACGGATACGCTTCCGCGGCCAAGTTCGCTTGGGCTGGGGATGTAGCGGGGATCGTCGTAGGAATTTGGCGCACTGACGCGGCCGGAAGGGCCGTTGTCGCGGCCGAGCTCGCTGGCCAGCACGTTCTGGCGTACCTCCACCTGCTGAGGAGTTATGCCGTGGAGCTTGTTGTATTCCATCTGCTTGGCGCGGCGCCTGTTGGTCTCGCGTATGGTCTCCTCCATAGATTTGGTAATGGTGTCGGCGTACATTATAACAAGGCCGTTGACGTTCCTGGCGGCGCGGCCCGCGGTCTGCGTGAGCGAGCGCGTGGTGCGCAGGAAGCCTTCCTTGTCAGCGTCCAGGATAGCTACAAGCGATACGGTGGGGATGTCCAGTCCCTCGCGAAGCAGGTTCACACCCACCAGGACGTCGAAAAGTCCTTTCTTGAAGTCCTCAATGATTTCCACCCTCTCGGTTGTGTCTATGTCTGAGTGCATATAGCGGCTGCGGACGCCGGCGCGGGTCAGGTATTCGTCCAGTTCTTCCGCCATACGCTTTGTGAGAGTGGTGACCAGGACCCTCTCGTCGTTCTCTGAGCGCTTGACAATCTCTTCAAGGAGGTCATCCACCTGGTTTTCCACTGGCCTGACCTCGATGGGAGGGTCAAGAAGGCCGGTCGGGCGGACTATCTGCTCCACGACCAGACCCTCGGATTTCTCCAGCTCATAATCGGCCGGAGTGGCGCTCACGTATACCTTCTGTCCGGTAATCTGCTCGAATTCCTCGAAGGTGAGAGGCCTGTTGTCGCTTGCCGCAGGAAGCCTGAAGCCGTATTCCACCAGCACGGACTTGCGGGAGTGGTCTCCTCCGAACATTGCATGAACCTGGGGCAGTGTCACGTGGCTCTCGTCTATGAAAGTGATGAAATCCTTGGGGAAGTAGTCCAGCAGGCAGAAAGGTCTCTGGCCCGGCTCGCGGCCGTCAAAGTAGCGGGAATAGTTCTCGATGCCGGGGCAGTAGCCCATTTCCTTTATCATCTCCAGGTCATATTCCACCCTCTGCTTCAGCCTCTTGGCCTCCAGACCTTTGCCTATGTCGTTGAAGTAGTCCAGCTGGCGCTTCAGGTCGTCCTGGATATGACTTACCGCAGCTATGCTGCGCTCCTTTGTGGTTACGAAGTTGTTGGCCGGGTAGATGTTTATCTGGTCAATAGAGTCTATGTGGGCGCCCGTAACCGGATCTATGATGCTGAGGGAATCCACTTCGTCTCCGAAGAACTCTATTCGTACGGCGTCGTCCGCGCCGCTCAGGTAGACATCCACCGTGTCGCCGTGAACGCGGAAGCTTCCGCGCTTGAAATCGGCCTCCGTGCGGTTGTAGAGGGCATCCACCAGCTGGTACAGCAGGCGCGTGAGGCTGCGCTTCTCTCCGCGTTTTATGGGGATGGTCTGCGCGTGGAAATCCTCAGGATTGCCTATGCCGTAGAGGCAGGAGACGCTGGAGATGACAATGACGTCGCGTCTGCCGCTCAGCAGGGAGGAGGCGGCGCTCAGGCGCAGTTTCTCAATCTGGTCGTTGATGCTGAGGTCCTTCTCTATGTAGGTGTCGGTGGAGGGAATGTAGGCCTCCGG
>JAFRXC010000027.1 GCA_017437825.1 Bacteroidales bacterium | reverse complement strand
GTCTCGACCTTGTTGACGTTCTGCCCGCCGTGGCCGCCGCTGCGGAAGGTATCCCACTCCAGGTCGGAGTCCTTGATCTCGATATTGATGGTGTCGTCGACCAAAGGATAGACGAAAACCGAGGAGAATGTCGTCTGACGCTTGCCCTGTGCGTTGAAAGGCGATATGCGAACAAGGCGGTGAACGCCGGATTCGGCCTTGAGGTAGCCGTATGCGAAGTCCCCTTCGAACTCTATGGTGCAGGACTTTATGCCGGCTTCGTCCCCTTCTACCAGCTCCGTGGTAGTCATCTTGTAATTATTGCGCTCACCCCAGCGGATGTACATTCGCATCAGCATTGCGCTCCAGTCGTTGGCCTCGGTGCCGCCGGCGCCGGAGTTTATGGTGAGCACCGCACCCAGGCGGTCGCCCTCGGCCCCCAGCATATTCTTCAATTCAAGGTCTTCCACCTCAGAAAGGGCCAGGGTGTACTGGTTGTCGATGTCCTCTCCTTCCGGGTCCAGTTCCGCCAGGACTTCCAGGTCCTCCACGGCGCCTTTGGCCTTGTTGAATGCGTTAACCCATAGTTTAAGCGAGCTTATCTGCTTCAGGACGCCCTCGGCAGCCTTGGGGTCGTCCCAGAAATCAGCCGCCTGGGTACGCTGCTCCAGTTGTGAAGCCTGCGATTCCTTGTCCGCTATCTGCAGACAGTTGTACAGAGTGTCCAGACGGGACCTCAAATCTTTGATTTGATCCAGAATTACCATATTCATACAAATATAATCAAATTAGGGCAACTTTTTGTATCTTTGTTATGGTATGGCCAAAATAGGAATCTTCGACTCTGGTATAGGAGGCCTCTCTGTCTTGCGGGAGGTCCGCAAACTCCTGCCCTGCGAAGATTACATCTATTTCTCAGACAACGCATACTGCCCTTACGGGCAAAAAGACACAGCCCTGATAATAGACCGCGCCCGGGAGATATCCGACTTCCTGCTCTTCAAAGGGGCCGATGTGATAGTAGTAGCCTGCAACACGGCCACCGGCGCAGCCATCGCCACCCTCCGGGCGGAATATTCCTCCCCTGACAAGCGCGTGGAATTCATCTCACAGGGGCGCAGGGACCACGTCAAGTTCGTTGGAATGGAACCAGCCATAAAGCCTGCGGCGCAGCTCACCCGCAGCGGAGTGGTGGGTGTGCTTGCAACGGCAGGCACCCTGTCGGCCGGAAAATATAACACCACAAAGGAGAGCCTACCCGGTTCAGTGACATTCGTGGAGCACGTCGGGGAAGGTTTCGTAGAGCAGGTGGAGAGCCTTGACTGGACGTCCGACCACGCCCGCGGCGTGGTGGAAGCCAGCCTCAAGCCGCTTTTGGACAAGGGCGCTGACTGCATAGTCCTTGGCTGTACCCACTATCCTTTCCTCTCCGGCCTGATACAGGACATTGCAGGACCAGATATCAAGGTAATAGATTCAGCTCCTGCCATTGCCAAACAGCTCCTCAAGGTAATCAAGGAGGAAAAGATACCTTACGGGGAAGAAGGCGGCGGCAGCGGAAAGGTTTCCCTTTACGCCTCTGGCGACAAGGGCCCCCTTCTGAAAACCTTTGAGTTTATCAGCGGATCCTAATACAGGTAATATACCTTCGAGAGTTCCTTGAAGGCCTCTACATCCTTATTCCAGAATGGCGCTATATCGCTCACCTTGAACGACTTGCTGAAGGTGTTGCGAATCTTGTCAGACCCTGCGCACTTGTCGAACATCGCATAGCTTCCGCCAACGAAGGGATTGTGGGAAGGGGCCAGTTCGTGCACTGCCTGCATCACGTAGAATTGGGTAAGGGTTATTGTAGCAGCCTCGAAGTCTGTGTAGAAATACTGCACCCCGTGAATCAGCTTGCCCCTTGAGGAACCCGATGTAGGAGAGAAATGGATGGGCCTGAACGCAACGCCCGGGATATTGTAACTGTCCAGTTTGGAAACCAGTTTGTCGGCGTCCAACCACTCTGCCGCAAACACCCCGAAAGGCAGCGTATAGCCTATTCCTATATTCAAATATCCGCTGAATTCTCCCACGAGTCCCGCAGACGGATATCCTATGGCGCTTTGCGGATACGGGATGTTGGGCGACGGAAGCACCCAGGGCAGCCCAGTCTGCTCGAAGAGCATGTCGCGGCGCCAGCCCTCCATTGGGATGACGGAAAGCTTGCAGCGGACGGGCTCGTCCTTGCCCAACTGTCCTCGGTTAAGGCCTTCTTCGTTTATCATCTGGGCAAGTTCGCCCACTGTAAGGCCGTAGATATATGGAATCTTAAACTGGCTTACGAAAGAGACGAATCCCGGCTCCGGATAGCTGCCTTCCACCTTTAGACCGCCAAGGGGGTTGGGACGGTCCAGCACCATCACTTCTATCCCCTGCTGCGCACAGGCCTGCATCATCAGGCCCAGCGAACTGATGAAGGTATATGAACGGGATCCCACGTCCTGGATATCGTAGACGACAATGTCAATGCCTTGAAGCATCTTGGGAGTAGGCTTACGGGTGTCGCCGTATACGGAAAAGATTGGAAGGCCAGTAGCCTCGTCCACCTCATCGGACACGTGCCCTCCGGCGTAGATGTTGCCGCGGGCGCCGTGTTCAGGGGCGAAGATCGCCACCAGGTTTACATTCTCATTGAGAATGTCTATGGTGGACTTCAGATTGCGGTCGACCCCTGAAGGATTTGTCAGCAGCCCCACGCGTTTGCCCTTGAGGCCTTCGAAATTGCGGTCTCTGAGAACCTCGATTCCGGGTTTAACCTGAGCGGCGGCGGTCAGGCAGAACAGTGCGGCGGCTATTGCCAGCAAGTATTTAATTCTTCTTTCCATACGCAGGATCTACTTTTGCAAAAAACGTGACAAACACCGTAGCCAGACAGCAGATCATCACCATCCAGAAGAATCCGGTGTAACCCAGGGCCTCCTGAAGATGTCCTGCTACAAGCCCGGGAAGCATCATGCTCAAGGCCATGAAAGCCGTACAAAGGGCATAATGTGATGTCTTGTACTCCCCTTCCGAGAAGTACATCATATACAGCATATAAGCAGTGAATCCGAACCCGTAGCCGAACTGGTCCAGAGCCACGCAAAGGGTTATTATCCAGATCTGAGTGGGCTGGGCGATGGCCATGAACAGGTATACTGAACAAGGGAGGGCAAGGCTCAGCGCCATAGGCCACAAGGACTTGCGAAGTCCCCACCTGCCCGCGGCAAGGCCGCCCAGTATTCCTCCCAAGGTGAGCGCTATCACGCCCACGGTACCGTAGACGATTCCCACCATCTCAGTCGAAAGGCCCAGGCCTCCCACAGAAGGGCTGTCCAGCAGGAAGGGGTTGAGCATCTTTACGGAGAAAGCCTCCGGAAGGCGGTACAGCAGCATAAACACCATTGCGAACCACACCTGCTTCTTCTGGAAGAAAGTGACGAAACTTCTCCCCAGTTCCCGGAATATCTCCCCGGAAGTACGTCCCTGCTCCGGTGTCGTCTCAGCCTTCGGGGCCTTGAACGCGTGCCAAAGAGCCAGGCCTCCGAGCAACAGCGCGCTGAATGCGATTGTCAGGGTCCAGGCCAGTGGCACGTTTCCGGTCTTCTTTTCAAGAAGCCCGGCGATCACCACCAATACGCCCTGTCCGAACACCGAGGCAATACGGTAAAATGTGCTGCGTATACCCACGAACACGGACTGCGTGTGATTGTCCAGGGCAATCATATAATACCCGTCGGCTGCTATGTCGTGCGTCGCGGACGCCAGAGCCGTAATGTAAAATATCACCAGGGTGACGATGAAAGGAGACACGCCCACGTTCCCACCGGCTATCTGCTGTGCCGAAGGCTTGGGAAGGGTCAGGGCCAGCAGGAAAAAGGCCGCGGCCATCAGTATCTGCATAGTCACTATCCACCAGCGCTTTGTCTTGAGAACGTCCACGAAAGGGCTCCACAGGGGCTTGATGACCCAGGGAAGATACAGCAGGCTGGTGTAAAGGGCAAGGTCCCCGTTGGACATCCCCATGTTTTTGAACATTATTACTGATATGTTGTTCACAAGGAAATACGGGAGGCCTTCGGCAAAGTATAGCGTAGGCACCCACAGCCAGGGATTTCTATTGTTATTCATAGCGTTTTTCTATTTCGGAGCCCGGATAATAATAGGCAAGAATCTCTTTGTAACCATATCCTTTTGAGGCCATCACGGCGGCGCCTATCTGGCACAGGCCAACCCCGTGCCCCCAGCCTTTGCCCTCAAGCACGAAATCCGTCCCCTCGCGGCTTATCTCGAAGGCTGAGCTCTTGAGGTGGCTCTCCGACAGCCATCGGCGGATTATGAGTTCCTTTCCTATCTCCATCTTGCGTTTGGAGCCGACTACCATAAGCCTCTTTATCCTGCCGGAGGCTCCCCTCTCGACAGGTACCAGATCCTCAATGGTACCAAAGTCTACTCCGGAACGCTTCCTGACCAGCTCCGAGAGTTCTTTCTGAGTGTACCGCTGCTCCCAGCGGAAGAAATCGCGTGTCTCAAGGTCGTAGTCATTGAGCACCTGTGACAGGATATCAGGGTCGGAAGTGTCGCAGAACGGATCCTTGACACTCTGCAGGTAGGGGTAGTCCACATCTTCCCAGCAAGTGCTGAACAGTTCCGTAGTGCCTCCGCAGCATTTGGAGAAGCGGGCGTCGCATATCTTGCCGTCGTAGACCAGAACCTCGCCGCAGGTTTCCTGCAAGGCCGTGCGGACGTTTTCTCCCACAGCCATGCAAAGGCCCTGGTAGCGCTGGCAATGGTCGTCGGCGCAGACGTCGAAGGCTGTGTGGTCTTCGTGGTCGAACCATTGTATATGACGTTTAGGCGAATCCACCATGCCCTTGGGCCTGGCCGCCTTAACCTTGGCCTTGTTCTCACGCCTGGACCTCAGCTGGCTCAGCACCCAGGAACGCGATATAACGGCGTGGGCCTTGAGGAACTCCACTTCCGCGCTGGATTTCATCTCGGAAGAAATCACGCTCAGGAGGTATTCTTCAACGTCCACCTTGTTCACGGCGGTTATCTTGTCTCCTTCAACTATGAAAGACAGGATGCCTGCATAATCCAAATCCCGGCTTCTCTCCCAGTGGAAGTCCACCCCTATGGTTACGCCGTACAGGGTGAAACTGCCCACGTTGAACTCCAGCGATGGATAAAGCCTTCCCTGATAACAAACGCATCCGTCCACAAGTGAAACCTGACGGCGTTCGGCTCCCTTCGGCAGGCTGAATTCTATCTGCGTGCCTGACATTATGCCAACATTGAGCAGAGGTCTGGATAAAAGGTCCATAGTTTACAACAGGGCCTCGAAGGCTTCTTTAAAGCGTTCGTATTCGCTGAGAAAATTGGGAGTGAAGATGGATTTGTCCGACTTGCGTATCTCCTCCTGGGAGAAATAGCGGCCGGCATCCACCTCAAAATTGTGAGGGGCTATATCGAACTTGCCTACACAGGCAAAGACACATATCAACTCTTTCTCGGTAGGGCTCTGATATTCGTATGAATCTATGAAAACAGGGTTGAAATCAGTAAAATTCAATTCTTCCTGCGCCTCGCGCGCCAGGGCCTCGGAAATGGACTCGCCATATCCTATGTGGCCCCCGACCGCAGTGTCCCAGCGCCCAGGGAAAAGCTCCTTGGATGCAGAGCGCTTCTGAAGATAGATGCGACCCTGCCTGTCAATAATATGAAGATGTACTACAGGATGCAGGAGGAATGTGCCTTTATGCGCATACGAGCGGGCCATCTGGCCCGTTACTACACCGGAAGGTTCCACTACTGGAAGCATCTCTTCCTTGCCGACAAGGTTTTCGTCCACCATATATGAACGTGGAGCGGGAACTACCGGAGCCGGTTTGGCAGGATACAGGAGATCTATCATAGGAGACTGTTTAACAGTTGAAGTTCTTCAGCATTGTACAAAAGAGGATCCACAAGCTGCGGAGCCACGCGCCCCAGGATAGCCAGCAGCGCGAAGAACAGCAGAACAAGTCCCAGGACGCTCCAAAGGACGATCCGCCAGGCGGGTGTCCCAGCCTTGGCCTCCGGAACAGCCACTACCTCCACTTTGTCATCCACGGCTTGGCCGGGGATTTCCGCAGGGGCGGGTTCGGGAACATCGTCCTCGATTTCAAGCAGGAGGTCTTCCTCCTCGTCTGCGGAAGTGAGGGTCTTGAGCGAGATGCTGGACAGGCCGAAGCCCTGAGGGTAGATGTCTATGTCTTCGTTCTGTACAAAGAAGAATATGTTCTCGTTGGTGGCCCTGAGGCGTCCCAGGCCGGGCAGGGCTATGCTTTTCTTGTCCTTGAGCACTGCCGCCAGGCGCTTGAAAAAGCCTCCCAGTATTGTAGAAGCTTCTTTCTCAGAAATCGATTTGTTTTTGGCGTACAGCTTTACCAGGGAGTCGTCGGTACTCTCTTTCTGGCGGAATGCCAGACGCAGGTACGGCGGATTGACGGTATAGCCCCTGTCAGAAAAGGCTGCCGGCACCTCCTCGACAACGAACACCCCCACACCCGGAAGCGATATTTCCTCTTTTCCGGGAACAAGTTCCCGTATCATTTGTGCCAGCTGACCTACGTCCATACAAGAATGTTTCCCCTTTGGGAAATCAAAGCAAAGATAAGAAAAAAATAGCGGGAAAAATTTGCAGAAAATATAATTTATCGTACCTTTGCAATCCGCAACCCAGAGTTGCAGCAAATATTCCTCTTTAGCTCAGTTGGTTAGAGCACCTGACTGTTAATCAGGGGGTCCTAGGTTCAAGTCCTAGAAGGGGAGCAGAAAAATGCCTTAGAAGTGATTCTAGGGCATTTTTATTTTCCATCTGCACCACATTTGCACCACAAGAGTTTGACATCCCTATTCCTGGTAAATTCCAGAATTAAGTTTAACCGTCCCATCATCCCAGAACATAGACCGGCACCTTTTATGAGGGTGTCGGTCAATAAATAATGAACTTTGATACTGCCTTATTCCTCTGTATCGTCTGGCTCGACCACCTCTAGCTCTTCAGTCCCACGACCGTCAATAATATCACTAAACTGCAGCATTGCATTCTTCAATGCATCAACGGCAGTAATCTGTTCTACTTTTGCATTTAACACATCGGAAATCAGTTGTCTCTGCTTCTCCTTGTCTGGCGGGAAACATACCTCGATAGCTTCAAAATCTGACGTCTGAGTCCTTCTTCTATTGCTATAACCAGTTGTGATTGCTCGGAAAGCTCTCTGATAGTATCGGCTTCTAAGGAGAATAGCCAGAAAATCTGGGAGAATTTCATCGGTTAACATACGATATATGGGATACTCTTTGGTTACTAAAGCACCATTGAATTGTTCCCCGACTACAGAAATGCAACCTTTCCAGAGATCGATAGAGGAAAACACCACATCACCCATATACGCTTTATACCAAGTGGACGGACTTTCGTCAAAATACATCCCTAACCACTCAGGAGGATTTTTCCCTTTCCCTGCAGATGTCTGCGCTATCAATCCTGAGCTCCATCAGCTCAACGGTTGGGCTGTTTACAAATAGCAGAGGTTAAATACATTTTCTCCTTTTTTAAAGAATAATGGGGAAAATCCTTATATTTGACTAATGCAGTGTAAAGCACTTTTACATTGAGTACTGCTTTGTATTAAACCTGATTGTATTCTTTTGCGATGAAACGGAAATTGTCTTTACTGGTTATTCTAACAGCTTCATTCGCTTTCTGGGCTTGCGACAAGACGGGCCCCGTTACTCCTCCGGACAGCACGGTTGCCGTGCAATCGGTTGAGATTGAACCCAAGGAAATCTCCTTGGAGATAGGGATCAGCACTAAATTGACTGCGACCGTCAAGCCTGACAATGCCTCTGACAAAACGCCAGCCTGGTCTTCAGATAATACATCTGTTGCTACTGTTGACGCTAAAGGCCAAGTTATAGGAATTGCCGTTGGTACTGCCAACATTACATTAAAGGTAGGCGGCAGAACGGCTACCTGCAAAGTAACGGTTACTCAATCATCCGCAAGTTTGGAGCGGGCGGCGCTGGTGGCAATCTATAACGCGTTGAATGGCGATAGCTGGCTTCATAAAGAGGGTTGGTGCTCTAACCAACCGCTTGAGAATTGGTATGG
>JAFRXC010000026.1 GCA_017437825.1 Bacteroidales bacterium | reverse complement strand
CGGAGGAAGGATTCTCCACACCCAGGAGGATCGGAGGTACGAGAACCGGCTGACCGCCGCAAGCGACAATCCAGTAGTTTAGGCGGGTGAACAGGTTGGCGCCGGAGATCTTGGCACCGGTGCCGAGAACACTGCGGCCCTGCTGGGAGAGGGCCAGCTTGTTCCAGGCGAGGATGTTGTCGTTCGCGAGGGTCTTCCACATGGTGGTGAGCCTCTTGAAGACGCCCTTGACCTTGGCCTGGTCGGAAGTGCGGACGGAGCCGCCGTATCCACGGTTGCGGATGTACTTCCGGTTCTTCATCTTAGCGGCAGTCACGCCCTTGGCGGATCCGCTCATCTCCTCGAAGGCGATAGAAGGAATGTACTTCATAAGCGTTTAAGTTTTAGGAAGTTGTTGAACAAAAGGAATAGAAGGTATAGTATTGCAATAACTATCAGAACGAGAGTCCAGGAACAGAGTTTCAGGCGGAACTTCTGCCAGAAGGTGAGTTCCTTCTCGATGTAGATATCTTCCTTGACGACTCGGTCCCTGTAAACCAGGGAGTCACGGTAAACTATCTCTTTTTCGACCTTTACAGGCTCTCTGACGGGCTTAGTGGCTAGCGAATGGGTAAGGACTCCACCAGACACTATGGCCTCGGATTTGGCGTATTTATTCTCTAATACGGATGCGGTATCCAGGGTGGCCACTTTCTCGACAATCACCGGCAGCTCCACATAGGCTGTGTCGATGACTTTCTCCACTACAGTCTTCACCTCCACTCGGGTACTGTCCGACTCCAGAACGGGCCGGGCAGTACCACAAGCAGCGAGAAAAAGCGTGAAGGCCAGAAGGGCGGAGGGTTTCATAGGTCGATTTAGGTTGTAGGTTGTGTTTCGTGTTCACGGACATCCTGGAGCTCGGCTTCGAACTTCCGGAACTTGACATCGTAGGATGCTTTGACGCCCAGGATAGCGCCGCAAAGGACAAGCAGCTCGCTGACGATACTTACAGCAGAACTCGCAATCTCGCCCAGCGGCGGAATGAAGAAGAGACATACGGCCGCAATGGTCACGCCACTGGAGAAACTCGCAATGGCGATGGCACCCTGCAGACGCGTGAGTTCTACTTTCTTCTTCTGGGCCATAGTCACTATTCGTTGTTGTCACGAACCAGGAAGGCAAAGGCAAACGGTTCGCGTCCGGTGTCCCAGAATCCCATCACGCGGCGGTCCATCGTGAAGATCTTGTTCTCGATGTGGCATTCGCCCATACCGAAGCAATCCTGGTGGAACTGATTGCCGCCACCGGGCACCGGAACGTCGGCTGTGACATCTTCAGGCATCTGTTCGAAGGTCGCTTCCCAGGGAAGGTCCCGCTGTGCGTATGAGCAGCTGGAGAACTGCAGGTGCATGAATACCCAGTGGTCGAACACAACGACAAACGTGTCGCTGGAGAAGCGGAGGTAATTCCCGTCCGTTGTCACAGTCAGGCGCTGCTTGGTGCCCTTGATGGTATTCGCGCCCTGGTTGAGCTGGGCGTACATCGTGACGAAGTAGAGCAGGAGTGGTCCATTGTTGTCGAACCACGGCTGCTTCTCGACGACAATCGTATTCTTGTCCTTGATCCAGGACTTGAGGACGGTACCGCCATCATAGATGGCATCGCCCCAGGAATAGTGCTGCGTCTCGATAAAGCGCACGAACACGCCGCCGATGGTGCTGCGTTCAATCGAAAGATCCGGCACGGTGATTTCCAGCTGCTGACAGGTCTGGTATGCGGGATTCGTAGGGTCGAACTCGACCTTGGCATTCAGAACCACGTAATTGGGGGCCTGATAATCCTTGAAGGTTATCTGGCCCGCGCCGAAGTTATTGGATATGCTGTTGAACATGGCTGTAGTGGTTGGAGATTAGTAAATGATACCGGTTCCGAATACCTCAGTATGCGTGTAGTAAGGGCCACCACGATGGGCGAAAGTCAGCTGAGACTTGCCGTTGCGGTTATACATATACACCAGGTAGGACTGGGCGTTGATGTGGCCATCCGCATCATTGGAACGACCGATGCACATTCCCGTACCGATAATCTCTGAAGGAAGTTGCTCATCCAGGTAGACCTCGGAGGAAGCGACATTACTGTGGCCAAGGCATTGGGCATTGAACTGCGCCACCGGAGCACCGGTAGAAAAGTCCACATCCAGGGAGGATACGTGGCTTTCCTCAGTAGGATCAAGACTGTCCATAGTAGCCTTTACACGGCGCTGGTAGTGAGATTCGCCGATAACGATGACAGATTCACGAGCCTCCAGGCCAGCAAACCCGGTGGACGTGTCCATCCAGTATGCCTCAACGAACACCTTCTCGCCAGGAACTGGTTCCACGCCGATGGTCTTGAGGTAGAGGTGCGTCACATCCGCTTCGCCCCAGTCATCCTCCATACCCGGAGTGATGATGACAGTCTTTGACCAGCCATTGGAAATGCCGGCACTCTGGGAGACGGACATCTTCACGACTAGTTTGAGCGGTGCGGGTTCATGTTTGACGCCACCGAGAACCACCAGATCCGGAGTAACCACAACCTGGGTGAACTCGACGTTGGGAATGGCCACGTTGGAGAGGGGAGCAGTAGAAAGTAGAGCTTCGCCAGCCATTGCCCTGTTGACATTGAGGCGAACGTAGAGATTCTGTCCGGTAAGTTCCGCCTTCTTCCCGAGGACGGAGGCGCCGGCGGCGTGTTCGGCCAGACGGTCCCACTCCTGCATCTGTTCTGAAGACAGCAGCTTCCAGGACTTCGATATTTTCTTGAGGGAAGCACGGCGGGCCACCTGGGCAACAGTGGCTGCGCCGGTCGGCCAGCATTTGCAAGAAAGGATGTTGCGGCCTCCAACGCGGCGAGCCGTAACACCCTTTGCAGATCCCGAGAACCCCTCGAAAGCAATAGAAGGAAGCGCAATCATAGCTTTGTTTTAGGTTAAGTAACAGCCGCAACACCCTTGCGACCGATACAAATATACAAAACTATTTTGCAATATCAGTCAAGTACTTATATAATTTATATTAAAGTATAACTTGAAATAAATAACAAGAAATATCACAAAGAAAAACGAAAACTCTGCATCCGGAATCTGGACCGATATCCTGTCACATTGTCGATGAGAATGAACCGGCAATGCGCTGTGTACTCTGGTAAATCCAATTGCCAGGTCTCCCTGAAATCCGGCACCCGGAAATAGACCCGACAATCTTCATCTGTGCAGTCAGACTCTGCCAGAAAGTTCCGCTGCAAGCCAGGCCGCCTGCCATGGCCGGGCTTGGTCAACTCCAGCTTCAGCAGCAGCCGGTACCGGTGGCCAACCGTACCATCTCCAAAACTGCAGAAGAACCTCAACAGAAGATCCTCTCCATCCAATACCTGCAGGGACTCCCAGTCCAGGAAGAAATCCGGGAAAGATTCCCAGCGCTGAGGAAGGGGAGTGCGCTCTCTTCCCAGCTGGGCAAAGCCGTGGTAAGCCGACACGAACAGATTGTACCCTGAGATATGCGCCTTGCTTCCATAAGGCGGCCGTTTGCTCGGGGCATCCACTGCGAACTCATTCCATATTTTTTGCGTCTGGGAAGGCACTGTCCTCCAGGCGGCCAGCGCACGCTGGTGGAGACTCAGCTGCTGCAACTGCGCCTCAGTACCGGCAAACACGCAGGTAGGCTTCTTCTTGTAGTAGCAATCCTTCCCCCGGTGGAAGTAGGTTTTATCCCCGACGGACCCGTAGCAGTCTTCGAATGGGATCGATGGAATATAACGCGGCATAGTTTCAAGTATAGGTTTAAGTTACAAGTGCTAATATACTTAATATCTGCATAATATCAAAGTCTTATTAATTGCTGATAAAGGGCTGCTCCAAAGGAGGGTACTAGGGACTATGAAGTCTTAAGCAAAGCAATAGCTTCCAAGTACCTTAAAGGATGCTTTAGTCATTGACGTCACCCGTAGCTGCGGCTGCCGCTGCTACCCGGTAAAAGTATATACATCATTTCCATCCGTCAGGGCGGGGTAGGACGGTCGATATTGCACAGACTTTCGGGCGTACGTCCAGGGCTGGCCTATGGTGCTGGCAGTCTCGCAGACGCGAAGGT
>JAFRXC010000025.1 GCA_017437825.1 Bacteroidales bacterium | reverse complement strand
TGAAGAAAAGATGGCTGAGCTTGGGACCACCAATCTGTCCGCGTATCTTCGCAAGATGGCATTGGACGGGTACGTGATCAACCTAGACCTTCCGGAGCTGCAAGAGCTTGTATCCCTCCTGCGCCGGTCCGGCAACAACCTTAACCAGTTGACCCGGCGGGTCCATGAGACCGGGCGTTTCTATGATGCCGATCTGGAGAGCCTGCGGGAAGAGTATGATAGATTGTTGGACGCCGCAGGGGTTATTGTATCCAAGTTGATAAATCTGCTTTGAATCTTGGGGCGGCAGTTGCTTTGACTGCCGCCCTGCTTTTTCTTATCCTTGTGTACCCTGTGATCCTTGATAAAATGAAATCGACAAAAGAGGTCGATTCTATGAAGATCCTGATTCGTCTGCTTACCGCACCGATTTCCCTGGTCGCATGGCTCTGCATTGGCCTTCTGTACGTTTCGTCTTTCCTGTTTGGGTTAGCCAGTGCCGCCCTCGCTGTTTTGGCGGTTCTTGTGATGCTGACCGGCTCTCCGATCAATGGAATCATCGTGCTGGGTATCGCGTTTTTGATCAGTCCCATTGGAATCCCTTTACTTGCGGCCCGAATGCTGGTAGGACTGCAAAGGATGAGGGATGCGTTGGTCAATCGCTTTTGAATGAAAAGCAGGCACGCCTTAAGGTACAAGGAGTGCCTGCTTTTTTCTGCAGATTCACTGTCACCTGACTTCGTGGATAAAGAAGAACAAGGGCCTTGCCTTGACCTCCGCCGGAGGTAGACTCTCTTGCCGGAACACGGAGAGTTCCAGGCCGATTAGAGTCATTTGTACTGCCAAGATGCAATTGCCGGAAATCAGGGGAAGGGTGACATAGATCCACTGAATTCCCAGGTTCCCCAGGATGCCCAGCACGGTCCAGCACAGCATGGGCAGCGCCACAGACACGGCGGTGATCCGGCCCAGGACTGAGGTCTGCCTCAGCCCCCGGACCAGAAGCCAGACCGCCAGCAGCATAAGGCTTCCGGCAAAAAGCAGGAAGGGAAGCCATCCATACTGCCGCAGAGTGGTGGTTAGAAGCAGGGTATCCGCCCCTTCTCCCACAGGGTATGACCCGTTCCACTTCGCCTGACCAATCAGCGGGACAGTGCCCAGCAGGTCCCGGATCGCCGCAGCACAGGCCCCATAGGTATCCGTATACCGCTCAGGGTGGAGGAGCAACGGAAGGGGCTGGTGGACAGGGTTCAGCAAGGTAGTGAAATACAGGAAACCGATTGCGGAGCCGCTCAGAAGCCCAACTGCCAGACAACGGGAAGGTTTCTTTCCCAGGGCGAACCAATCTCCCCAGGTCAGGGAAGCCAACAAAACCAGAAGGACCGCTCCCATGGTCAGCATCGTTCCCATTCCTAGAAATTCCCTGTATTTGGCCCAGAAGCAGGCACCCAATGCAGCGGGAGCACCTATAATGGAGAGGATCAATCCAAGCCATTTCTGCTTTCTCCAGTTATAGACCCATCCCCCGTAAAGTGTGGGGACAGTCAGGAGGAGAAGATACTCTCCATAGTAAGCAAGCCTGATCAGAGGAGACCAGAAGGGCAGCAGCAGAAAGCTCAGAAGCAAAGCACCCGGAAAGAGAAGCTTTGCCCACCTGGCCAGGGAGGTATAGTCCAGGAAATACCCAGCCAACAACCCTCCCGTTCCAAGACAGAGAGCCAGACACGCAGGGCCAAGCTCTCGGCTGAAAAAGGTCTCAAAGTCCTCAGGGAATCCGGCGTATGGGCGAAAGCACCAAGTCAGGAACAAGCGCAGTCCTGTGACTGCCAGAGCCACAGCCAATGTCAATCCCAGCAATTTCCATTGTGGCCTGGGGCGGTGGACACTGTCTAGCTCCTGACCAATCATCACCGGGTCACCCATTTGCCGTACTGCTTCGGCCTGGGCCTCAGTTTCCGACAACCCCGCAGCCCTGCAAGCTTCTTCTTCGGACCGTAGATGATCCTCCAGTTCCGCCAGCAGGGCAGGTCGGGCCCGGTTCCAGCGAATTTGATCTCCCGCGGTAATCAGGTAGTCATGGATTGCGTCACGCATAGCCTTTGCCTCCCTTCAGCACTTTCGTCATGGCAGCAGCGTAGGCCTTCCATTCCGTCTCTTTTTCGGTCAATTGCTTTCGGCCCGCATCAGTGAGATGATAGTACCGCCGGGGGCGTGAGGCTTCGCTCGGTTCCTCCCAAGCAGTAATATATCCTTTCTGTTCCAAGGTGTGGAGCAAAGGATAAAGAGTGCCGGATTTCAAATCGAACGTGTGGTCCGAGCGGCGGCGAAGTTCCTCTGTCATCTGATAACCATACTTGTCTCCATCCTCCAGCAGCTTAAGAACCAGTAAAGTAGTACTCCCAGAGAGCAAGCTTTTATCAAGTTTCATAGGTTGTTCCACCCTTCCTATGTAGGTTATCTATATAATATATCGGCAATCTACATATGTCAAGTAAATCTTTCCATGAAAAGGGCTCACACCTGCCAAAACAAATGTGAGCCCAATCATAATTTTGGGGGAGGACGCTTCAAAGCCAGTCCCGTTATCCTTTCTTACAAAGTACAGGTCCATGAAATGCAGGTCGCCTCTGCGGTAAGGCCGTCGCTCTCCGTAACTGACAATGTGTTATTGTCAATCCAGTATGAAAACAGCACTGTATTCTCCGCATCGGTCTCCCACTCCGGCGGAACCAAATCCCGAACGTCCCCGGTTGCCATATCCACCATGCGGATACGCCAGGCCGCAGACGGGAGCTCCGGCGCCCAGGTAAAGGCGGCCTTGGTCCCGTCTGGACTGAAGAATTGTTGCGAAGCCATGACGTATCCGTCCTGAAAATGATAAACTGGGTTCAGCGTTTTATTCTCTTGATCCCAAGTGGCAAAGGTGATGCCATCCTGCAAAACCATTGAATAGCACGGAGCATATTCCACAGAATTGCCTTGCGCCTGAGCTATTACAGATTCTTCAAGGTTGCTCTCCAGAATTGTTTCTTCCCCATCCAATGTGATTGCAGCCAGACTGTCTGGATCGAAGGGATCTCTCTTTGTCTTCATACATAAAAGTGTGTTCTCATCTAACCAAGCCATTGGATAATATGTATAGTCTGGGTCGGCGTTTATGTCGAACCGTAGCTTTGAGATGTCAATATCCGTAGTATCCGATCCCTCTGTAATTCCCGTAGCTTGGTACCAATCAAAGGATGGCACATCAACCTCTGTCCAGGTAACGTCTGTTATCTGTTCATTGCAGGCGGAAAGCAGCAGCAAGGCAAGGAATACAACCATAAATAACGTTCTTTTCATATCACATTTCCCCTCGCTATTGTTTTCTTGACATTTCTCATCATGAGTCGTTCCTTAATCATCCCATAGTGAGGCCGCCGAGTCAATATCTTATCAGCATTTCTTATTCTCAATTCTCACGGAGGCGAATCCATCAATGTCCACTACCCGCCTGATGCCGCTGCACATTGGCAAGGGCCGAAGCTTCAGCACAGCCATCAGCGGCATCATCGACTATGTGGAGAATCCAGAAAAAACCGACAAGGGACAGTTGGTCACCAACTATCAATGCAACGCTCGAATCGCTGACAAGGAGTTTCTCTTTGCCAAGCAGTGCTACATCCAGAAAACAGGCAGGGTACGAGGAGCGGACGATGTGATCGCCTACCATCTTCGCCAGTCCTTCGTCCCTGGTGAGATCAC
>JAFRXC010000024.1 GCA_017437825.1 Bacteroidales bacterium | reverse complement strand
CTTGAGCTCTCCAGCTGCGTAGGCCTCGGAGTGGATGTAGGAGACTTCCTTCATCTTGAGGCTGCCTTCCAGGGCTATGGAATAGTCTATTCCGCGCCCGATGAAGAATGCGTCGTGGGCGTTGGCGTATTTGGCGGCGAACCACTGTATTCGCTCCTTGTCTTCCAGCAGGCTCTCGGCCTTGGCGGGGATGGAGAGGAGCTCTTTTATGTAATATGCGTATTTGTCATCGTCCAGGAGACCGCGGACGCGGGCGAACTGCACGGCTATGGCGTAGCTTGCTACCAGCTGGGCGCTGTAGGCCTTGGTTGTGGCGACGGCAATCTCCGGTCCGGCCAGGGTGTACAGGTTGTAGTCAGCCTCGCGGGCGATTGAGCTTCCCAGTACGTTCACTATTGCCAAAGTCTTGACTCCCAGGGATTTGGCTTCTCGCAGGGCGGCCAGGCTGTCGGCGGTTTCGCCGGACTGTGATATTATTATCACCAGGCTTTCCGGGCCGAGGATTGGCCTGCTGTAGCGGAATTCTGAGGCCAGTTCAACGCCAACGGGGATGCGGGCTATGTCCTCTATCACGTACTTGGCCTGCATTCCCACGTGCCAGGCGCTTCCGCAGGCTACAATGCGTATGTCGGAGACTCTGCTTATCTGCTCGTCAGTGAGGCCGGATGCGCTCAGGTCTATCCTGCCGTCCTTGACAAGGGAGTTGATCGTGTCGTTGACGGCCCTGGGCTCTTCGTGTATCTCCTTTATCATAAAGTGCTCGAAGCCACCCTTTTCGGCCGCGTCGGCATCCCAGGTGATGGTCACCGTCTCTTTCTGCAGCTGGTTGCAGTCTATGTCATAGAAGCTGACGCTGCCCTTGCCCAGGCAGGCTATCTCCATATTGCCCACGTAATAGATGTCGCGGGTGTACTTGAGGATAGCGGGAACGTCGGAGGCCAGGAAGGACTCGTCGTCCTTTACGCCTATTATCATAGGGCTGTCCTTGCGGGCGGCCCAAACCATATCGGGGTAATCCTTGAAGAGCAGGGCCAGGGCATAGGAGCCTCTGAGACGCATCATCGTCTGGGACAGGGCCTGTTTGGGATCCGGGAATTCCCTGTAGTAGTAGTCCACCAGCTTGATGGCTATCTCGGTGTCGGTCTGGGAATAGAAGATATAGCCGGCTTTGGTGAGCATCTCCTTGAGTTCCTGGTAGTTCTCAATGATGCCGTTATGTACGCCCACCACCAGGGTGTCCTCCATCTCGTTGCCGGAGATGTGAGGGTGGGCGTTGGCCTCGCTGGGCTCGCCGTGGGTGGCCCAGCGGGTGTGGCCTATGCCGATGTTGCCCGGCAGGGTGCGGCCTCCGTCCACTTTCTCCGAAAGTATCTTGAGGCGACCCTTGGCCTTGACCACGCTTATTTTTCCGTCCTTGCTGCGGACGGCTATTCCCGCGGAGTCGTATCCGCGGTATTCCAGTTTGGAGAGGCACTCCAGAAGAATGGGGGAGGCCTGTCCGTTGCCGTTATAACCAACTATGCCACACATAATTACCTTCTAATAATCGCATCCCGGTCTGGCCCTACTGAAATAATAGTGACAGGGCAGCCGGTATGCTTCTCTATGAATGCTACGTAATCCTTGAATTCAGAAGGAAGCTTGTCATAGTCTCTTATGCCGCAGATGTCGCTTTTCCATCCCTTGATGGTCTCGTAGACAGGTTCTACGTCTACTCCGCCGTCGTAAGGGTAGTTGTACAGAGTCTCTCCGCCTCTCTTGTAGGAGGTGGCCACCTTAATGATATCGAAGCTGTTGAGGACATCCGATTTCATCATTATCAGTTCAGTAACGCCGTTCATCATCACGGCGTACTTGAGGGCCACCATATCCAGCCAGCCGCAGCGGCGGGGGCGTCCCGTGGTGGCGCCGAACTCCTGGCCCTCACGGCGCAGGAACTCTCCAGTCTCGTCGAAGAGTTCGGTAGGGAAGGGGCCGCTTCCTACCCTGGTGCAGTAGGCCTTGAAGATTCCGAACACCTTGCCTATCTTGCCGGGAGCCACGCCCAGGCCGGTGCAGGCGCCGGAGGCCAGGGTGTTGGAAGAGGTGACGAAGGGATAGGAGCCGAAGTCGATGTCCAGGAGCGATCCCTGGGCGCCCTCGGCCAGGATGGGAACTCCGGAGTCTATATAAGAGTTCACTTCTATCTCGCTGTCAATGAAGGGGAAGCGCTTGAGGTCTTCTACGGCCTGCATCCACTTGGCCTCATACTCGTCCAGGTTGAACTCGAAGCCGGGGTACAGCGACAGCATTCCCATATGCTTTTCCTTGAGAGTCTGGTATCTCTGCTGGAAGTCGTCCAGGAGGAGGTCTCCGAAGCGTATCCCGTTACGGCCGGTCTTGTCCATATAGGCCGGGCCTATTCCCTTGAGGGTGGAACCAATCTTGGACTTGCCCTTTGCGGCTTCGCTTGCGGCGTCCAGCATCCTGTGGGTAGGCATTATGAGCTGTGCGCGGCGGGATATCTTCAGTTTGTGCGATATGTCTATGCCGGTGGCCTCTATCTGACGGATTTCGTCCATCAGGATAACTGGATCCACAACCACGCCGTTGCCTATTATGTTCATCGAGCCTTCGCGGAATATTCCGGAAGGAACAGTATGCAGTACGAAGGATTCTCCGTCGAAATGGAGGGAGTGGCCGGCGTTCGGTCCGCCCTGGAACCTGGCTATCACCTTGTAATCAGGGGTTAAAACGTCGACTACCTTGCCTTTGCCCTCGTCGCCCCACTGGAGCCCGAGAACCACGTCAATCTTTTTCATTATTCCCACTCTATTGTTGCCGGGGGTTTGGAGGATATGTCATAGCATACCCTGTTCACACCCTTGACTTTGTTTATGATGTCGTTGCTGACTTTGCTGAGAAATTCGCGCGGGAGGTCGGCCCAGTCCGCGGTCATAGCGTCGGTGCTGGTGACGGCCCTGAGGGCTACGGCGCTCTCGAAGGTGCGCTCGTCTCCCATAACGCCCACGCTCCTGTCGGCCAGGAGGATCACTCCCGCCTGCCATACTTTGTCGTAGAGTTTCCACTCGCGCAGGGCGTCTATGAAGATGGCGTCAGCCTCCTGCAGGGTGGCCACTTTCTCGGGGGTGATATCCCCGATTATCCTCACTGCCAGGCCGGGGCCCGGGAATGGATGCCGCTCTATCAGCATATGCGGCATTCCCAGCCTGCGGCCCACCTCGCGCACTTCGTCCTTGAAGAGCCACTTGAGGGGCTCGCACAGCCGGAGTTTCATTGTTTCGGGCAGGCCTCCCACGTTGTGGTGACTCTTTATGACCTTGCCCGTTATGTTCTTGCTCTCTATCCGGTCCGGATAGATTGTGCCCTGCGCCAGCCATTTGACGCCGGGGATGGCGGAGGCTTCAGCGTCGAAGACTTTGATGAAGTCCGCGCCTATGATCTTTCGCTTGCGCTCTGGTTCGCTCACGCCCTTGAGGTCCTCGAAGAACCTTTCAGAGGCGTCCACGCCCTTGACGTTAAGGCCCAGGCCGCGGTAGTCGCGCATAACGTTCTCGAACTCGTCCTTACGCAGCAGGCCGTGGTTCACGAAGATGCAGTTGAGGTTGCTGCCTATGGCCTTGTTCAGCAGTACCGCCGCTACCGAGGAGTCAACGCCTCCGCTGAGGCCAAGCACCACCTTGTCGTCTCCAAGCTGCTCACGCAGTTCCGCCACGGTCTTTTCGATGAACGAATCCGCCGTCCACTCCCTGCGGCTTCCGCAGATATCTATGACGAAGTTCTGGAGCAGCTGGCGCCCTATGAGCGTGTGTTCCACCTCGGGGTGGAACTGTACGCCCCATACGGGCGCAGTCTCGCACTCGAACGCCGCGTACTTGACGCTGGGCGTGGAGGCCACCAGCCTGTAGCCGTCGGGTATCGCAGTAATGGAGTCGCCGTGGCTCATCCATACCTGCGAATCCTTTGCAATGAATTTGAATAAAGGACAGTCTTCGTTTACATAACTCAGCGACGCGCGACCGTACTCCCTTGTTCCGGCACTCTCGACCTTGCCGCCGTATGTGTAGCTCAGGAGTTGAGCTCCGTAGCAGATGCCCAGCACCGGATACTTCCCGATAATCCCTGAAAGGTCAGGACGGAATGCATCCTGAGCATATACGCTTAAAGGAGATCCGCTGAGGATCACACCTATTATGTCCGGATCGTCTGAGGGGAATTTGTCGTAGGGGAGAATTTCGCAGAAGGTGCCGAGTTCCCGGACTCTTCTGCCTATGAGTTGAGTCGTCTGTGAGCCGAAATCTAATATGATTATCTTTTGCATTTGGCTTACGCAGGATTTAACCTACGAATTTAACTAAAATATTTAAAAAGTACGATGTTACCATACGAAACTGATGAGAAATAATGCCTGTCGCAAAGATGACGATTCGCCACAAAGTGATGCAATTCGCCAACACAGGTGCGCTGTTCGCCACATACGCTCGTCCGAGGTTAGGATATGGCCTTTTTTAGGTATAATATTGCAGCCGGAAAATAATTCCGAACACTTTAAACTTGACTAATTATGGATCAGAAAATTTTTGCAGCTGTATCAGAAATCATCGCTGATAAGCTTGGTGTATCAGAATCAGAAATTACCGAAAAGGCAAACTTCGTGTCAGACCTCGGCGCTGACTCCCTTGACGTCGTAGAACTCGTAATGGAGATCGAGAAGAAGTTCGACATCCAGATTCCCGACCACGACGCTGAGACCTTCAAGACCGTGGGTGACGCAGTGGAGTATCTTGCCGGAAAACTGAACAAATAATATCGGAACGGCCGGCTTGACCGGCCATGACGTAGACGATTATCAATGGAAAATTTCATACAATTATTTGAGAAATCCGTAAAGACACGCTGGGATAACCCGGCGTTGTCGGATTTCCGCGTGTCAACTGAAACCTATGCCCAACTGGCAAAGAAGATAGCGCTGCTTAACCTTACTTGGGAAGGAGCGGGCATCCCTAAAGAGAGCAAGATAGCCATCAATGCCCGCAGCAGCAGCCGCTGGCTCGAGGTATTCTTCGCCTGCCTGGCAGGAAAATACGTCAGCGTAGAAATGTTCAACGGCTTCCTGCCCGCCGACGTACAGAATCTTGTCAATCATTCAGACAGCCGTGTACTCTATACAGAGCCGAACACCTTTTCGGCAATGGACTTCGAGAAGATGCCCCAGCTGGAGGCTGTCATCAATATGGAAAATATGGAGATCCTGGCATCCAGAGGTACTTTCGCAGAGTCCCTGGCCACCGCAGAGGAGCGTTTCGCAAAGAAGTATCCGAACGGATTCACCGCCCAGGACGTTAAATATGACAGCTTCGGAATGGAAGACGTCTGCGCCATTATGTACACTTCCGGATCTACCGGAAATCCCAAGGGCGTGATGCTTACTGTCAAGAACTTCAGCTATAATGTAAAATATCTTCCTGTCGTATTCCCCTTCAAGGAGAACGAATGCTACACCAGTATCCTGCCTTTCGCCCACATTTTCGGCCTGAGCTGCGATGGAATCGTGCCTATGTGCATGGGTATGCATACGGTTATCCTGGGAATGCCTCCTATCCCTTCTAACGTAATGGCGATAGTTCAGGAATACCACCCGAGGATTTTCCTTGCCGTGCCTCTCATCCTTGACAAGTTCGTCAAGTTCACCCTTGGCGCCGAGATGAAGAGCGAGGAGGGAAGCCGCAAGCTGGAGAACTACAAGGAGAATCCCGAGTACTGCGAGGAACTCCGCGCAAAGGTTATGGGTGCGCTTGGCGGAAGGATAGAGTCCTTCGCCACCGGCGGCGCCGCAAGTCCTCCCGAGGTGGAGTCCCTGCTGGCATTCAAGATCAAGATGCCTTTCCTTACCGGTTACGGCATGACCGAGACCGCACCGCTCATTTCCTGCGGAAAGGCCGGCAACTACAAGGCCAAGTCCTGCGGTGAGATGGCTCCCGGAATCGAGTACAGGATAGACTCTCCTGACCAGGAGAACATCCCCGGAGAACTCCAGATAAAGGGCGACAACGTTTTCGCCGGATATTATAAAAACCCTGAGGCAACCGCCGCTACGTTTACCGCTGACGGATGGTTCCGTACAGGAGACATCGGTACCATTGACAAGGACCAGACCCTGTTCCTGGTGGGACGCTGCAAGAACGTGCTGCTCTCATCCAACGGACAGAACATCTTCCCCGAGGAGATAGAGGTTATCCTCAATACGCTCCCATACGTGGCTGAATCGATAGTAGTTCAGAGGGACAACTGCCTGCACGCCATCATAGTCCCGAAACTGGACGAAGCCACCAACGACCATCTTGACATGCAGACTCTCAACAACGTGATGGAGATGAATATCAAGAAGCTCAACGCGAGCATCCCGGTATACTCGGCCATCAATTCTTATGAACTCAGGATGGAGCCGTTTGCCAAGACGCCTAAGGGAAGCATCAGGAGATTCATGTATTCCTGACGATTTTCTCGGGAACTATAAACTGACGCAGTTCTTTGTAATATTTCCGTGATACCGGGATTTCGGTCCCGGTATTGTCGGACAGGACTATGGCGGCCTTTCCGCTGCTGTGATGGAGCATCTTGACGTGATTGAGGTTCACCAGGTAAGAGCGGTGGCACCGGATGATGGAAGTGCCCTTGAGGGCTTCCTCCACCTGCAGTGTGCTGCTTCTCAGCAGGTAGTTGTTCATTGTATTGCCTATGAGGTAATAGATGCTCACGTAGTTGTCCTGGGACATTATGTAGTAGATGTCGTCCTGCGCCGCGGAAATCTTGAGCGCTCCGCTGTGGTCGTATAGGTTGACCATCGGGATGTCCGGACGGACGTCATTCTCGGCGACGTTCAACTGCAGCAGGCGTATCTCTTCTTTCTTGTCCTGGATGGTCGCGTACATGAACGCGATCAGGAAGGGGAAGACAAGTATGAGCGCTACGCAGAAAATGGTGCGCAGCAACAGCTCTCCGGCGCCTGAGTGGGTGGAATATCCCATCAGGACGGTGAACGAAAGGTAGATGACAGCCAGTCCCAAAAGTTCAGCCGCGGTCCAGGCGGCCAGATGCGCCATCTTGGCGTCGTGGTTTTTCTGGAAGCGGAAGAAAAGCTCCCTGCTGGCAAGCAGGAAAACAATGCAGGCTGCGTAGAAAGCTATGGAAAACCCGGTCAGCCTCCAGGAGGAGACGGACAGCCAGAACGTAGAGGAGAACGGCTTGTAAAGGGCCAGGAATCCAATTGAAAAGAGAACGTCGTACAAGACGGTCCTGTATAGGAAACCTCTGCTCAGATAATGTTTAGGGACTTCCATATTTCTGGTACAAAGATAAGAAAAGGAACTTAAATGAAAATAGATAGAAGAGTTGTAATTACAGGACTCGGAGCCGTTACGCCCGTCGGAAACAACGTCCGGGACATGTGGGAAAGCATTTCCGGAGGCCGTTGCGGAATAGACCGCATAACTGGTTTCAATCCTGAAGACCTGCCGGTATCGGTGGCTGCCCAGATAAAGGGCTTCGATCCGATAGCAGCTGGCTTAACCCCCTCTGAAGTAAGGCATTACGATTATTTCAGCCAGTATGCTGTAGCGGCCGCGCTGGAGGCTATGAAGCAGAGCGGACTGGTCAGCGGAGAGAATATCGATCCGCTCCGTCTGGGCGTTTACATTGGCTCTTGCATAGGTGGACTCAAGACTTTCATAGACCAGACTCTGGTATGGCGTGACGAGGGAGCAAGGCGCATTTCTCCGCTTTTCGTGCCGATGCTGATATCCAACCTTGGTGCAGGCAATACGGCCATCAAGACCAGGGCAAGCGGCCCCTGCCTGGCCCCTGTTTCCGCCTGCGCCACCAGCACCAACACGGTGGGGGAGGCATACCTCGCAATCAAGTATTCCAGGGCGGACGCCATCATAGCGGGAGGCAGCGAGGCAGCCATCCATCCGCTTACACTTGGAGGCTTCTGCAACTGCAGGGCGCTCTCCACCGCGGAGAACCCTCTGGAGGCGTCGCTTCCGTTCGACTCCAGGCGCAAGGGCTTCGTGATGTCAGAGGGAGCAGGAGTGCTTGTACTTGAGGAACTTGAGCACGCTAAAGCGCGAGGTGTCGAAATCATCGCCGAAGTCTGCGGATACGGCAACACTTGCGACGCATACCACTACACGGCGCCGCGTCCCGACGGGACCATCACTGCCAAATCCATCTCTGACGCACTGTCGGAGGCTGGTTTCAAGGAAGGCGAAAACCTTTATATCAACGCCCACGGAACGGGTACCCCTATGAACGACAAGGCTGAGACGACAGCCATCAAGATAGCCCTTGGAGACGCTCAGGCACGCAAGGCCAGGATCAGTTCTTCCAAGTCAATGACCGGACATATGCTGGGCGCCGCGGGTGGCGTGGAACTCATCATTTCCGCACTCGCCCTCAAAGAGGGGATCGTCCCTCCTACCATAGGCCTGACTTCTCCTGATCCCGACTGTGACCTGGATTACACACCCTTGAAGGCCGTAAAGGCAGACCTTGACGTTGCAATATCAAATTCACTTGGATTCGGCGGGCATAACGCCTGCGTAGCACTCAGAAAATACGATGAATAGAGAAGAGTTGAAGCAGTATATGGCTCACCGCGAGCCTATGCTCCTTGTTGACGAAGCTGATCTGGTAACTCCGTCAGAAACAGTTGCGCATTATACAATTACCGGGGACGAGTTCTTCCTTAAAGGACATTTCCCGGGCAATCCCATTGTTCCAGGAGTAATCCTGTGCGAGATGATGGCCCAGGGAAGCGTGATGCTTTTCAAGGACGAGCTCCTCACTCATCTTGCCCTATATGTGGGAATTGACAAGGTGAAATTCAAGCGCAGCGTGCTTCCAGGAGACACAGTGGAAGTCAATTCCAAGACCGTAACCAAGAGGGGCCCGCTCATAATTGTGGACGCCCAAGCTACGGTAGATGGTCAGCTGTGCTGCAAAGGAACTCTCTCCTTCATGCTTGTAAAAAAAGAGGCTAAATAATATATTTGTACGTTATTGTTCAAGAAATGGCTAACAATCTTTTAAAGGGTAAGAAAGGCATCATCTTCGGCGCTCTCAACGAGCAGTCCATAGCTTGGAAAGTGGCCGAGAGAGTAGTGGAAGAAGGCGCTTCCATAGTCCTTACAAACACCCCCGTATCTATAAAGTTCGGCACCATCCAGGAACTGGCACAGAAGACAGGAAGCATAGTGGTTCCTGCTGACGCCACTTCAGTGGATGACCTGTCCGCCCTGGTGGACGCGGCAATGGAACATTTCGGCGGCAAGTTCGACTTCGTCCTTCACGCCGTGGGAATGTCAGGAAACCTTCGCAAGGGCAAGCCTTACCAGAAACTCAATTACGATTTCTACGCAAAGACCCTGGACGTGTCCGCGCTGTCGTTCCACAAACTTCTGCAGACCCTCTATGACAAGGACGCCCTGAATGAGTGGGGTTCCGTCGTAGCCCTCAGCTACATCGCGGCAGACAGGGTTATGCCCGGCTACAACGATATGGCCGATGCCAAAGCCGTACTCCAGGCCATCGCCAGGAATTTCGGCTACCTTTACGGACGCAAATGTCACGTGAGGGTGAATACCGTGTCCCAGTCTCCTACGGCCACTACCGCAGGGCAGGGGATTGCAGGAATGGACAAGATGCTTGCCTTCGCGGATGAAACCTCTCCGCTGGGCAACGCCAGCGCCCTTGACTGCGCAGACTACGTGGTGACGCTGTTCTCCGACCTCACGCGCAAGGTCACTATGCAGAATCTTTACAATGACGGAGGATTCTCGTCAGTGCTGCCCTATCCAGAAATGAAAGAATAGATGATTTATTTCCTCATAGCAGTGGCCTGTGCGTCACTGTTTTCCATAATGTTCAAGTTATGCCGCCTGAAAGATGTCAACATCTCTCAGGCGATGCTTGTTAACTATGCTGCAGGTATATTGTTCTGCATCTGGCAGGTGGCTGCTGCCTCTTACGGCAACCCCGTAGATATCTCCGGCTTTGTCAGGTCGCTGCCTTTCTTCCTGGCCGCCTTCCTCGGTATCCTGTATGTCAGCGGATTCATAATCAGGGACTTCAGCACTCAGAAATGCGGTGTCGCGCTTACTACTGTGAGCGCACGTTCAGCCCTTGCAGTTCCTGTAATCCTCAGCTGGCTTTTCCTGGGTGACAAAGCTCCTTACTGGCTTGCAATCATAATGGTACTGGTCTCTCTCACTATGATTGCCTGGCCGCAGGGAGGTCTCTCTTCTGACTCAAAAAAAGGCCGCCCGCTGGAGCGTATGGCAATTCTTGCAGAATTGTTCATAATCTATGGAATTTGTGATTTTTCTCTTAAATTTGTACAGCACCTGGTAAGCGGCTCAGTGCCTCCTGCCCTTGTAACCCTTGTAGTTTTCACATCGGCTTTCTTCATATCCCTGGTTTACTGCCTTGTGAAGGGAGTCTTTAAGATGCACGGTTTTACTTGGCGCGAACTTCTGGCCGGCTCGCTTATAGGCATTGCAAATTCGGCGTGCACCGTGATGGTTTTACGCGCCCTTGGGCAGATGCCGGCAACGGTATTCTATCCCCTGTATAATGTTAGTGTAGTGTTGGTCTGCACCCTTGCAGGAATCCTTTTCTTCAAGGAACGCCCCTCAGGGTTGCAGATTGCAGGAATGGTCCTGGCCCTGGCGGCCATCTCCCTCCTGGCCTTGAAGTAGGATCATCCCCTGACGGGGAATAATTATAGAACCAATGTATTACAACCCAAAAGTAGAGACCATGGACCGCGCCCAGCTGCGCGAGCTCCAGAGCGAAAGGCTGGTTAAGATTGTGAAGTACACTTACGATAACGTAGAATTCTATCGCAAGCGTATGGACGAAGCGGGAGTGAAACCCCAGGACATCAAATCCATCGACGACATATCCAAGCTGCCATTCATGCAGAAGAAGGACCTCAGGGATTACTATCCCTTCGGCACCTTCGCCGCCCCTCTTAAGGACATAGTGAGGTTTCACGCTTCCAGCGGAACAACTGGAAAGCCAATCGTGGCCGGTTATACGAAGAATGACCTTGCCAACTGGGCTGAGGGTGTAGCACGATGCCTCACCGCATACGGAGCCACCAAAGAGGACATAATCCAGATATCTTACGGCTATGGCCTTTTCACCGGAGGTCTCGGAGCCCACGACGGAGGCCAACTGCTGGGATCTACCGTAATCCCTATGAGCAGTGGCAACACAGCAAAGCAGATAATGCTTATGAAGGACCTGGGAAGCACTGGACTGTGCTGCACCCCGTCCTATGCTCTGTTCCTTGCAGAGAGCCTTGCAGAAGACCCCAATACTGACATAGACAAAGACATAAAACTGAAGTTCGGAGCGTTCGGCGCCGAGCCCTGGACCGAGAACATGCGCAAGGAGCTGGAAGCAAAGCTCCACATAAAGGCATATGACATATACGGTCTCACAGAGGTTTCCGGCCCGGGTGTAGGAGGGGAGTGCGAGTATCAGGACGGCACCCATCTCTGGGAGGATATGTTCTTCCCGGAGATCATAGATCCGGTAACACTTCAGCCGGTAGAACCCGGCCAGCAGGGAGAACTGGTGTTCACGACTCTGCTAAAGGAAGGAATGCCCGTGATCCGCTACCGTACCAGGGACCTGACCCACCTCATTTACGAGAAGTGCCGCTGTGGCAGGACAATGGTCCGCATGGGCCGCATCCTGGGCAGGAGCGACGATATGATGATTATCCGTGGAGTGAACGTATTCCCTTCTACCATAGAGAGTTGCATTCTTGAAATACCGGAATTCAACGGCCAGTACTTCGTCACTGTGGACCGCGTTCGCAACGTGGACACCTTTGACATCGACGTGGAACTGCGTCCGGAATACTACACCGACAACATGGACAAGATGCTTAACCTCAAGGCCCGCCTGACAATGCGTCTGGTAAGCGTTCTGGGCATCAAGCCTGTAATCCACATAGTAGAGCCCAACACCATCGCCAGGTCACAGGGCAAGGCCAAGCATGTGCTTGACAAGAGAAGCCTGGACAAGTAAACTGATAACACCAAAACCTAGATATTATGATAATCGACCAGTTAAGCATATTTCTGAACAATGCAGTGGGACGCGTCACTGAGGTGACCGCCATCCTGGGCAAGGCAGGTGTGAACCTCAAGGCCTTCACCTTGAGCGAGAGCAGCGACTTCGGAATCCTCCGTCTCATAACTGAAGACAACGCCAAGGCAGCCGAAGTGCTTCTCCAGAACCATTTTGCAGTAAACCTTACAAAGGTGGTTTACCTGGAATTGGGCGATACTCCGGGAGCCCTCTCGGAGTGCATCCAGAGAGTGTCGGATGCGGGCATCTCAATTGAGTATATGTACGCATTCTCTACCGGCAGCGCAGCCAGCGTGGTTGTCCGGACAGAAGACGTAGAAGCCTTGAACGCCATCCTGGAGGTATGAGCCTGAAAGACTTTTTTCTGAACGATAAGTTCGCAGCCCTGGCCGGCTGCGAACTTCTTGATATCAGGCCGGGTTATGCCACGGCCCGTATGAAGGTGGAACAGAAGCACTTGAATGCCGCGGGAGGCTGTCAGGGAGGCGCCCTTTTCACCCTGGCTGATTTCGCATTCGCCGCGGCGGTGAACAGCCATGGACGCGTCACGGTGTCAGTAGATTCCACGATAGCAATCCATAAGTCCGTTTCTACGGGATGGCTTTACGCCACTGCCACGGAAACCCTCGACCACCGCAAGCTGCCTTTCTGCATAGTTGAGATCAAAGACGAAGAAGGCAGACTTATAGCTACCTTTACAGGACTAGCTTACCGCTTCCCGGAGGACGACCCTAGAAACAAGGTCCTGCCGACGCTATAACGATTACAAACAACCACATAATATGAAACGCCACCTGATAATCCTTCTGGCCCTCCTGTTGGGTTCCATTGCCGGCTATGCCACTGAGTATCACGTTGCCAAGAACGGCTCCGACCTCAATCCAGGCACGGCTGAAGCGCCATTCCTTACAATTTCCAAAGCGGCTTCACTGGCCCGCTCGGGTGATGTAGTAACCGTTCACGCAGGAACGTACCGCGAGTGGGTAAACCCCCGCAACGGCGGTTCAAGCAAATATGCCCGCATCACATATCAGGCTGCCGACGGTGAAGAGGTATGGATAAAGGGGTCCGACCAGATCACCACCTGGACCCGCGAAAAGAGGACCGACGTTTGGAAGGTTACTCTCCCAAACAGCTATTTCGGAGATTTCAACCCGTATACCGAAATCCTGGACGGAGACTGGGTATACGAGAGTACTCCGTATCTGTGCCTCGGCGAGGTTTACCTTAACGGCAAGCCTCTATGGCAAGTTGGTTCTGCAGAAGAAGTAAAGGATGCCTCCGAGCATCTCTGCTGGTATGTGCAGGTAGACGACGCCCAGACAGTTATCTACGCCAATTTCGGCGGTGCAGACCCCAACAAGGAACTGGCAGAGATCAATGTGCGCCAGGCAGTGTTCTTCCCCAAGTTGACTGGTGTCAACTTCATAACTGTCAAAGGATTCCATCTCAGCCAGGCGGCCACTCAGTGGGCTCCTCCCACCGCATTCCAGGAAGGCCTGATAGGCCCTCACTGGAGCAAAGGATGGGTGATTGAGGATAACGAGATAAGCAACTCCAAGTGCGTCGGCGTAAGCCTTGGAAAGGACAGGGCCTCAGGTCACAACCGCTGGGTAACCGAACGTGAGCTCATAGGTTTCAACCGAGAGCTGGAGTCCATTTTCAAGGCCTACAACATGGGCTGGAACAAGGATAACATAGGTTCACACGTAATCCGCAACAACCATATCCACGACTGCGGCCAGGCCGGAGTGGTGGGCCACCTTGGCGGAGTGTTCTCCACAATTGAGAACAACTACATACACGACATCAACACCAATGTCCAGTTCGGCGGCGCCGAGGTGGGCTGCATAAAACTCCACGCGGCAATAGACGTCCTCATTAAGGACAACGTCCTGATCAACTGCGTCCGTGGAATCTGGCTCGACTGGCAGGCCATAGGCACCCGCGTGACAGGCAATACATTCGCCGGTCACAGCCTTTGCGACATTATGATAGAGGTCAGCCACGGCCCCTGTCTGGTGGACAACAACGTGATGCTTTCCGAGACCGCGTTCCTGGATATGTCCCAGGGCACCGCCTTCGTCCACAACCTCATCTGCGGCGACGTCACCTTCAGGCCGGTTCCCAACCGCTACACCCCGTATCACGCCCCGCATTCTACTGCCGTAGTGGGGGTGATGAGTTTCCCCGGAGGAGACGACCGCTACTACAACAACGTCTTCTACGGAGCCAAGAGGGGATTGAGCGTCTATGACGGTCAGCCTCCGTTCTACCCCGGTATCTTCCGTGATATGAACACGGTCACAATAGACGAAAGGATGCCGGAGGAGTTTGCCGAGAAGCTTCGCAACGGAACCGTTCCGGCCGGAAGCAACCAGGGCAACAATTTCTGGCTGCCGATGCATGTAGCCGGAAACGTCTACTACAACGGCACCCCGGGCTATAAATATGAGCAAGGCGCAGCCGTCGGCGGCAGCGAGCCTATGCCGGAACTGGTCTACCGCCAGGACGGCATCTATCTCAAGTTCACCCTCGACGCAGCCTGGAACCGCGCCCAGACCAAGTCTGTCGATACTCAGATGCTGGACAAGGCCTACTATACAGACAGCTACTTCGAGAACCGCGACGAGACTCCTCTGCGAATAGACCACGACTACGCCGGCGCCGCACGCAACTTCTCCGCCCCAAAGCCGGGACCCTTCGAGAACGCAACCGTAGGTAACAACGAAATCAAAATCTGGAGTTTCTGATAACCAGTCATTCCCGGCTTTGTCCGGGAATCTTTTTTTTTGTTAATTTTGAAAAAAATATAATAATCTATGGCAAGAAAGTATTTCGGGGCAAAGCCCCTCAGTTACCCCCAGCCAGTCCTCATAATAGCTGCATACGGCAAGGATGACGTTCCTTCCGCAATGAACGCAGCCTGGGGAGGCATATCTGATTACAAGGAAATATCGATGGACCTGAGCAAGGGTCACAAGACTGTCAAGGACATCCGCGAAAGGGGAGCCTTCACGGTAAGCATGGGTACCAGGGACCAGGTTGTCGCCTGTGACTATGTTGGTATGATTTCAGGAAACAAGGTTCCCGACAAGGTAGCCCGCGCCGGATGGCACGTGGAGAAATCAGCATTCGTGGACGCTCCTCTCATCAAGGAACTTCCACTGGCACTTGAGTGCAAGCTCATCTCATATGACGAGAAAACAGGCATCCTCAAGGGAGAAATCGTTAACGTAAGCGCAGACGAGTGCGTCCTGGACGCAGAGGGCAACATAGACGTTGCCAAACTCGCCCCCATCACCTTCGATCCTTTCAACAACAAGTACATTGCCCTTGGCGACGTCGTAGGCAACGCCTTCAAGGACGGCCTCACGCTGTAGGTCATTTAGTTAATTATGGAAAACTTCTTCAGGTCATTGCTGATGGTGACGGGCGAGATGAGTCCGTATCTGCTGTTGGGCTTTCTGATAGCAGGTATACTGCACGTCTTCGTTCCAGCCCGTTTCTACTCACGATATCTGTCGCGGGACAACAAGTTTGCCGTACTGTATGCCGCTCTGCTTGGAGTTCCGCTTCCGCTTTGTTCCTGCGGTGTCATCCCCACGGCCATAGGCCTGAGGAATGAGAAAGCATCCAAAGGGGCTGTCGCATCATTCCTGATAGCAACCCCGCAGACGGGTATTGACTCCATCCTGGCTACTTTTTCAGTGCTGGGACTCGGTTTTGCAATCATACGCCCTGTAGCGGCGCTGGTGACCGGAGTATGCGGAGGTTTGCTGGTAAACCGATTCGTCCAGGATGATGATGACTTTTCTGCAATAGATTCTTCCTGCAGGGTGGAAAGAGGGAACAAGGTTTGGAGAGTCCTGCGATACGCCTATTTTGAAATGATCCAGAACATAGGGCTCAGACTCCTTATAGGCCTGGTGCTGGCGGCTATAATAAACGTGGCGGTTCCGGATGAGTTCTTCCTTCACTTCGGCTCCAATACGCTGCTGCAGATGCTGGTCATCCTGGTTGTAGCCATCCCTATGTATGTTTGTTCCACCGGAAGTATCCCCGTAGCGGCTTCACTCATAATGAAAGGCCTTTCACCTGGTGCGGCGCTGGTTATGCTTATGGCCGGACCGGCCGTCAACCTGGCGTCCATTCTGGTGGTAAGGAAAGCCCTTGGGAAACGCTTTACTGCCATATATCTGCTGGTTATAGTGGTTTTCTCCGTATTGTTCGGCCTTCTGGTCAATGCTTTGGGGATCAGCATTCCCGCTATGGCAGGCCACAGTGCCCACCACGCAATGGATTCCGCCACGCCCGGTACGTTCAGGATCCTTTGCACGATTGTATTATCTCTATTAATAATCTTTGCGTTAGCTATGAAACTCTTTTCCCGTTTCAGCAATAAAGAAGCCGAGCCTGATACCACGGTTTACAAAGTAGAAGGCATGCACTGCAGCCATTGCGAGGCTGCTGTCGTACGTGCAGTAGAAGCGTTGGATGGCGTAGAATCTGCCAAGGCCAGTGCTTCGCGAAATACGCTCACTATAAAAGGAAAAGCATCCTTGGATGATGTGAAAGAAGCCGTAGAAAAAGCGGGATATACCTTCAAAGGGTAAATCCCGCTTTCAGTCAGGCTGTCACTTTCCAGCGGACGCGCCAGCGGCCGTCCGCGTAGTCGTGGCTGAGTATCTTGAAGGTGCCGATTTCTGAGGTGTTGGACACGTGCGCCCCTATGCAGGCGCAGGCATCGTAGTCTCCCACGCGCACTATTCGGAGCGTCTGCGACGCATCCTCGGGCAGTTTGCTCAGGTCAACGATGGCGGCTGCCTTTTCACGGGGCATGAACTCTATCTTCACGTCAAGGTTACGGGAGATTACCTCGTTGACCGCGGCCTCGATCTGTGCCACCTGCTGCTCTGTGGGGCAGGAGGGGAGTTCGTAGTCGCACTTGCTCTTCTTGCGCTCTATGTGGGCGTTGCGGGAGCGGGGACAGCCGAACATCCTGACCATAGTGGCGTTGAGTATGTGCTCCGCCGTGTGCATCGGCGGATACTCTTCTTTGTTGTGCGCGTTCAGAACCGGTTCTTCCATCATTTTAGAAGACGAATGTGTAACCCACGCCGAGGGTGTTGACGGCTGCAGTACCTATGGCTGTGCCGTAAAGGTGGTACATATAGAAGAGGTCTATGGAATGTCCGCCACCGAGGCTGATCTCTGTACCGGCGTAGTGCAGGGAGCGAACCCATTTGCCTGTGCTGAGGTTTGTGAAGTACTCGTACATCAGGTAAGGGGTGAATATGCTGTCCGCGGCTTTGTACTGTCCGCGAAGCCTTGTCCTGAGGGTATGGCTGAAACTCTCGGCGGCCGGGTTGTAAGCCAGCTCGTATTTCTCCCTGAGGGCAACTGCGAGGCCTTCGCGCTTGAGGGTTTCTGTAAAGCAGAATACGGCCTTGTGCTGTACAAGGTCTCCAGCAGAGGGGATTTTCCAGTATTCGTAGCTGAGGTCTCCCTTGAGCCAGCTGTTGAAGTTGTAGCCACCGCCGGCCATCAGGAACCAGCATTCAGTGGCACTGATATGGTCATATGAACGGTGCTCTGCACGGGCCATTGCGTAGGGCGCACCGAACGATTTTACTAATTGGATGTTGCTCCAGGTTCCGAGGTCGGAAGTGGCCTGGGCGAAGGCGGGCGCCGCGCAAAGCGCAAGGGCGGACAGAAGGCAGATAAGTCTCTTTTTCATACACTACTATTTTAAATTGTTTTTTTCTATCTATAATCTTCCAGCTGGCAGTCGACCCTTTCCAACAGCGGGTCTTCTATCATTGACTGAGGCAGGGTGCCCATTACGCCCTGGGGCACTTCCTTTTCCAGGCGGCTGAAGAGCCAGGTCCAGTAGTCCGGCATATTTCCTTCCCGGTCCCTGAAATCTATTGGAACTTCCGGGAAGATGGGGTTCCCTTTCTTGTCAAGGTAACAGT
>JAFRXC010000023.1 GCA_017437825.1 Bacteroidales bacterium | reverse complement strand
TCCAACCACGTAACCATCATCCTTGACCTTAAACCAGCAACAGCAGAGTAATTATGGGACAGAAAACTAATCCTATCAGCAACAGAATCGGTATCACCCTTGGTTGGGACTCTAACTGGTGTGGTGGTAACTATGCAGAGAAAATCGCAGAAGATTACGAAATCCGCAAGTATCTCAACAACCGTCTTGCAAAGGCCAGTCTCTCCAGGATCATCATCGAGAGAACCCTCAAGCTCATAACCGTGACCATTCACGCCGCACGTCCGGGTGTCATCATCGGAAAGGGCGGTACTGAGGTGGACAAACTCAAGGAAGAGCTTAAGAAGGTCACCAAGAAGGACGTTCAGATCAACATCTTCGAGATCAAGAGACCTGAGGTAGACGCTCACATCGTGGCAGACAACATCGCCCGTCAGATCGAGGGCCGCGTTTCTTACAGACGCGCCATCAAGATGGCAGTTGCCAACACAATGAGAGTAGGTGCAGAGGGTATCAAGGTTCAGATCAGCGGCCGCGTAGGCGGCGCCGAAATGGCCCGCAGCGAGATGTACAAAGAGGGTCGTACCCCTCTCCACACATTCCGTGCAGATATCGACTACGCACTTGCAGTAGCACACACCAAGGTTGGATGCCTCGGCATCAAGGTTTGGATCTGCAACGGCGAGCGTTACGGCAAGCAGGATCTTACTCCTAATGCCGGAATGGCAGCCAATATGCAGGGTCCTCAGGGCGGCCGCGCTCCTCGTTCAGACCGTGGCCCTCGCCGCGGCGGAAACCGTAGCCCCAGGAGGGACAATTCTCAGAAGTAATTTCCCTTTAGCAGGAAATTCGTATATTTATGCCGGTTTCAGTGAATGCTGAAACCGGTTTTTTATATGACGGTAAAGGAGAAAATACAGCTTTTCCCTCATTCTCCCGGGGTGTACAGGTACTATGACGCCGCGGGGAACGTCATATACGTGGGCAAGGCCAAGGACCTGCACAAGAGGGTGGCGCAGTACTTCGTCCCTCCAGAGAGGCTCAACAACAAGACCCGCATCCTGGTCTCCAAGATAGCGGACGCGCAGTATTCGGTGGTGGACTCGGAGGCCGACGCCCTGCTTCTGGAAAACAATCTCATAAAGCAGTACAAGCCCAAGTACAACATCCTCCTTAAGGACTCCAAGACTTATCCGTGGATATGCGTTTCGGCAGGGCCGTACCCCAAGCTTTTCATAACCCGCAGGGTGGAGAAAGGCGGAGGGAAGTACTTCGGCCCGTACAGTTCCGCCTTCCACGCCCGCAACCTGGTGGAGTTCCTCAGGGTCACCTACAAGCTGCGCACCTGCAATCACAAGATAGACTCCCAGAGCATCCTGATGCGCAAGTACCGCCCCTGCCTGGAGTTCCAGATAGGAAGGTGCTCCGGCTGCTGCGTGGGCGCAATCTCGCAGCAGGACTATATGGCCGGCATAGAAGAGATAGTCAAGCTCCTGAAGGGCGGCGCCGGGGAGATAATCCAGAAATACAGGAAAGAGATGGAGGAGGCCGCGGAGGCCCTGGAGTTCGAGCGCGCCCAGCAGTGCAAGGAGATGGTGGACGCCCTGCAGAACCACTACGCCAAGTCCATAGTAAGTTCGGCAAAGGACACTGACGTGGACGTGTTCTCCATAGTTTTCGAGGGCTTCGACGCTTACGGAAACTTCTTCCGCGTACGCGGAGGCTCCATAATCCAGTCCCTCAACCTGGGCTTCAAGATGAACATTGAAGAGGAGAGGGAGGCGGTTCTCAGCGAGTTCATAGCGGAGATCGAGTCCAAGTTCGGAGACCTGTCTTCGGAGGTCATCGTCCCGTTCCTGCCCGACGTACAGATAGAGGGGGTGGAATTCAAGATTCCGGCCCGCGGCGACAAGCTGTCCCTGCTGGAACTGAGCGCCAAGAACGCGCGCGAGTTCCAGTTCAACAGCATAAAGCAGAAGGAGAGGACCAATCCGGACGAATTCCGCGCAATGGTGCTGGAGGAGCTCCGCAAAGCCCTGGGTATGAAAGAGTTGCCCGTGCATATGGAATGCTTCGACAACTCCAACATCCAGGGTACCAACCCGGTGGCCTCCTGCGTAGTGTTCCGCGGAGGGGAGCCTTCCAAGAAGGACTACCGAAAGTTCAAGATAAAGACCTTGGTGGGAGCCAACGACTACGCCTCGATGAAGGAAGTGGTCAACAGGAGGTACTCCAGAATGCTGGCGGAAGACCCCGACGACCTGCCGCAGCTGGTTGTCATAGACGGCGGAAAGGGCCAGTTGGACTTCGCCTACCAGGCCCTGGCAGAGCTGGGCCTGACGGACAGGCTTACAGTGATAGGTCTGGCCAAGCGCCTTGAGGAGGTGATCCGCGTAGGAGACCCCTACCCGCTGTTCATCGACCGCAATTCCCAGGCGCTCAAGCTGCTGCAGCAGATACGCGACGAAGCCCACCGCTTCGGCATTACCTTCCACCGCAGCCTGCGCAGCAAGCAGCAGGTGAAGTCCATCCTCAGGGAGATAAAGGGCGTGGGCGAGCAGACTGAAAAACGCCTGCTGATGCGCTTCGGCAGCGTTCCCAGGATTGCCGCCGCCTCCCAGGAAGACATCGCGGCCCTGGTGGGTCCGGCTCTTGCAGCCAAGATAAAAGAAGTATTGAGTCAGTAATATGGCAATGAACGACCAGAAATTCAACAAATGGTTCAACGCCTTCATCCTCATAGGGATGACAGTGGCGGTGATACTGGCAACCGCAATGAAGCTGGGCAGCGCCGATACCGGAAAGCTGCTGCTTCTGGTGTCGGCTTTCGGCTCCCTGATGGGCATCCTGAGTACGGTTTGCTCCGCCAACGGCATTATCTGGACCTTCGTGTTCGGCCTTTTCGACGTTGCGATATACGCCGTGGTGTGCTTCATCAGCGGAAAGTACGGCAATGCGGCGCAGCACGCGCTGTACTTCGTCCCCATGCAGTTTGTGGGCCTTTGGCAATGGCGGAAGCGCGGCGCACATTCTTCTGACATGAAGGTGCAAGCCAGGCGCCTGAACCCACGCCAGTGGCTGATTACTGGGGTGGCTTTCCTTGCCATCTCCGTTGCTGCCTACCTGATCCTGGCGCACTTCGACAAGAGCGCCGCCCAGAGTTTCATCAAGACTGCCGTGCTTATGGATGCGCTGGCAATGGTGTGCAACATCTTCGGGCAGTACCTTATGTCCACGGCCTATATGGAGCAATGGTATTTCTGGATAGGTGTCAACATTTTCTCCGTGATAATGTGGGCGCAGACCCTCAAGGGGGCCTCCGACTCATATGCGATCATATACATAATCAAGTATTCCTTCTATCTGGTGAACGCCCTCAACGGCCTGCGTATATGGTTCGAACTGAGTAAAAACAGGGAGTTGGAAAAGTAAAATATTGTTTCTAACTTTGTTACCAAACCCGAAAGTGTATTATAAACTTAAATATTCAACATTATGGAGTACGAGGAAATCGTAAAAAAAGTTAAAGCTATCATTGTTGACAAATTGGGTGTAGAAGAGTCTGAAGTTACAGAGTCTGCCAATTTCACAAATGATCTGGGTGCTGATTCACTTGACACCGTTGAGCTTCTTATGGAGTTCGAAAAGGTATTCGGAATCAAGATTCCCGATGAGGAAACCAGCACGATTGCAACTGTACAGGATGCAATTGACAAGGTAAAGGAAAAGCTTGAGGCTTAAGACTGTTTTCCATAAAAATAAAGGCTGCACACCGTGCAGCCTTTATTTTTTTATTGTTCCGGAACCGAGAATACGAACTTGAATACCGGCACCCGCCCGGTCTTGTTGGCAGGGCCCAGCAGCTTTGCATTGTAATAGCGGTCTTTGTCAAGCATAACGGCAGTGGTATAGGATACTGTCTCCTGCTGCATCTGCATAAGCGCCATCTGCTGCTGCATCATATAGTAGTAATAGTAGTTGTTGTAGCCGTAGCCTCCGTATCCGCCATAACCGCCGTATCCACCGTAGCCGTACCCGTTGTACATACTGTTGTAATAGCTGGAGTACATCATCTGCTGGTAGAGTTCCTGTGTTTCGGAATCCATCTGCGTGGACCGGGCGTAAACGGTTTCCTTGGACTGGATGAGGAACCAGAGGTCATAGTTGGATATCTTGCTGGGGTCCTTTAGCCTGAGCAGGGTCTGGGCGTGGTAGGTGAAATCCGGAGAGTACTGGTACAGGGACATATTGATGTCTCCGCCGTCCTGGTTCTTGCTGCTGTAATCGGAAAGTACGAAGAACTGCAGAGAATCAGCAGTATAGTGGATTTTCACGCTGGGACTCAGGATCTTGGGGAAGTGGGCTGCCTGGTCGTACTCTTCCATTGGTTCGAAAGGAAGTACCACGGTGGCCTTGTTGATGACGGCCTCGTTGGGATCTCCATAGGGGGAGATGGCGTCTATCATCATCTGGCGAAGGTCTGCGGCAGGAATCATAGGCTTGAGTCCGCCGCCGCCTTCAATTATTATCTCTTCTCCTGCAAGGCCTCTCCTGGCCCTGCTCTGGTCGGAGTGACCGGTCATATTGTAGCAGACCTGAGGGAGGTATCCGATGGAACTGTTGTTGATCAGGGAATCTGCCTCGAAGAGGTCAGTGGCGCCCAGGAAGAACAGGAAGGCAGTGTCTTTCTGAACTCCGGAGTACTTGGCAGAGAACTTGAGTTCTGCCACGTTTGACGAAATATAGGACTTGTTGAACTCCAGCTGGAGGTCCAGCAGGTTGATTCTTCCGCCTTCTCCTACCGGAGCGTCAGTATCCATATATATTCCCGGATACTTGGCCAGGTAAGTGTCGATATCCTTGAGGTCTTCCTTGGTTATGTGCATATACTTCTCGCCGAATTCCTTTGAGAACTCGAAGGAAAGTTCTGCCTTTCCGTTCAGGATGGGCACTCCCTTGGATACCCTGCGGGAAGAATCGTATTCTACGGAAGAATTGGTGTCCGTGTTGGTGGGTATGGGCTTTGTGAGCTCATAGACATTCACGTTTTGAAGGATGTAGGCTTGGTCCGGATTGTCTACCGATATGGTGTCCAGAGCCGTCCTCAAGGTGAACCGTTTGAATTCCTGGGTGCCGGCGTCGCCGAAGTCAAGATTCTTGGTAAACGGCACCAGGGACAGGGCGGTTGCCCTTGTGGTGAGGCCGAAATCCTGGTCCCTTACGGCCCCGATGGTCATCCTGTTGGAGGAAAGCCCGCTGAGGCTGTCCAGCATCTCCATATATATTGTGGTGATGGGGACCTCTATAGCATATGTCTTGAAAGACTGGTCCTTCGGGATCATGTCTGACCCGATGGTGCTGTCTATGTTAACGCAAGAGATGAAGCAGATCGCGGCAGCTGCCAGCGACAATAGTTTACAATTGGTCATAAAATCTGTTGTACTCGTCAATGTAGGCGCCGCTGGCCATGGCCTTGGGGTCGAATTCCAGGACTGGGAGACCCTGCTTTTTGCAGAAGTCTGCGAGTTCCGGGTTCACGGCGTCACTGCCCATGATTACGGCATCCGAATACGAAATGGCATTTTTTGCAAGATTTATGCCTTGGGGCTGCTCCAGGAGGGGGATGTCTTCCTTCCCTATTCCTCCGAAGACAACCTTGTCGGCGAAATCCTGGCTGAACGTTCCTTCAGGGGTGTCGTCGTAGAGAGACAGTACTATTTTGCTGTTTGAGAAGATAGGGTCGTCTTTGTACGCCTTCTTGAGGTAAAGCGGAACCAGCTGGGAAATCCAGCCCTGGCAGTGGATGATGTCCGGGGCCCAGCGGAGCTTCTTGACGGTCTCGAGGACGCCTCTTGCGAAGAAGATGGCGCGCTCGTCGTTGTCTTCGAAGAACTTCCCGTCAGCGTCGCAGTAGATTTGCTTGCGCTTGAAGTAGTCGTCGTTGTCTATGAAGTAAACCTGGATGCGTGCGGCGGAGATGGAGGCTACCTTGATTACCAGGGGGCGGTCAACGTCTCCTATTATGATGTTCATTCCCGACAGGCGGATTACCTCGTGAAGCTGGTTCTTCCTTTCGTTGATACAACCGTAGCGGGGCATGAACGAGCGGATTTCCTTCTTGCGCTCCTGTATGCCCTGCGGTAGATACCTTCCGATGGTGGCAATGTCCGTCTCCGGAAGATACGGGAATATCTCCGAATTAACGAACAAAACTTTTTTTGCGGTCTCTGCCATTTTAGGTTATTTAATCAACTGATTCGTACAAAGATAAGAAAAAAATTCATAATTTTGTGCACTTATGAACGGAGGGGAGAACAAATTAATTCGCCGCAGGCTGGCAAATGCGTATCTTTCTGCAGTTATCAGCATCAGTCTGGTATTGTTGCTGGTAGGAGTGGCAAGTCTGCTGCTGGTAAACGCAAGGAGCGTGTCGGACTATTTCAAGGAGAACATGCAGATTTCCGTTCTCCTCAAACCGGAAATTGAAGACGCCGAGGCAACCGCCTTCCAGTCAGAGCTGGATTCCCTTCCGTACATACACAGCACCCGCTTCATTTCCAGGGAAGAAGGCACTGAGGAGATGAAGGCAATGCTCGGAGAAGACTTCCTTAGCGTCTTCGAGACATCTCCCATCCCGTCTTCTCTAGAACTCACCCTCAAGGCCGACTACGTATCCTCTGACAGCCTCCAGATGGTAAAGAACCATCTGCTGGAATCTCCTATGGTGGACGAAGTCGACTACCAGCAGTCCCTCATAGAAACCCTCAACGAGAACATAGGCAAGATATCCATCCTCCTTGGAGTTTTCATAGTCCTGCTGCTGTTCATCTCGTTCGTGCTCATAAACAATACAGTGCGTCTGAACGTGTTCGCGCGCCGCTTCACCATTCACACTATGAAGATGGTGGGCGCAACCCGCTCCTTCATCCGCTCGCCGTTTATGGTTCAGGCGGTGTTCCAGGGGCTGTTCGCAGCGTTCCTGGCCATACTCCTGCTTCTGGTGGGCCTCTTCTTCCTTCGCAGGAGCTTCGAGCAGCTGTTCCAGATATTCCAGCTCAAGATGCTCCTTCTCACCATCGGAATCGTGATAGTCTCCGGAGTCATAATCTGCGTGGTCAGCACGTACTTTGTAGTCAACAAACTCATATCTCTCAAGCGCGGAGAGCTTTATTATTAGGATTTATGAAAGAAAACGATAAGATGGCCATAACCCCCAAGGGCCTCAAGCTTCTCATAGCCGGAGCCCTGGTTATTATAGTCGGCCTCATCCTCCTCTCGGGAGGCGGCAGCAAAGACCCCCAGGTGTTCAACTATGCTATGTTCGACTTCCGCCGTCTGGTGGCTGGTCCGCTGGTGATAATAGCCGGAATAGTGTTGGAGGTGATTGCCATAATGGGTCTTCCCCGTTTTAAAAAGGATAAGAAATGAACTGGTGGCAGGCATTGATCCTTGGCCTGGTCCAGGGACTGACGGAATTCCTTCCGGTCAGCAGCAGCGGGCATCTTGTAATATTCAGGGAACTGCTGGGGGCAGAGGCTCCGCAGGACCTTATTTTTGAGATTACCGTGCACGTAGCCACGGCCCTGGCCACTATAGTCATATTCCGCAAGCAGATCATAGACCTGCTGCAGGGCCTTTTCAAGTTCAAGTACAATTCCCAGACAGACTTCATCCTCAAGCTGGTGGTATCTATGATACCGGTGGCCATAGTTGGATTTTTCTTCAAGGATAAGGTTGAGGCCCTGTTCAGCTCGTTGCTTGTAGTGGGCTGCGCCCTGCTGGTTACGGCGGTGCTGCTGTTCCTGTCGGACAGGGTGAGACCCTCTGACAAGCCAAGGGTGACGGGCGACGTAACCTACGGCCAGGCGCTCATAATGGGTCTCGGACAGGCCTTTGCGGTGATACCGGGCCTCTCGCGCTCCGGCACCACCATCTCCGCTGGTCTGCTTAGCGGCGCTTCCCGCAACAAGGTGGCTGAGTTCTCGTTCCTGATGGTGCTGGTGCCCATCCTGGGCGAGGCCTTCCTGGACCTTGTGAAAGGAGACGCGGCCGCTTCCTCAATAGGCACGCTGCCCCTGGCAATAGGCTTCATAGCCGCTTTCGTCAGCGGCCTCTTCGCCTGCAAGGCGATGATCGCCCTCGTCAAGAAAGCCGGGCTCAAGTGGTTCGCGCTGTACTGCGCAATAGTGGGCCTCGTCGTAATAATCTGTTCCCTGGTATAGGATGCAAGAGAGGAACCTGACATACTTCGTGGCCGACGTCCACCTGGGCTCCGACCCTGCCACCGCGGCAGAGAAGGAAGCCCGCTTCGTGCAGTTCCTCCGCTCCATCCCCGCGCAGCAGACAAGCGCCCTCTATATGCTGGGTGACATATGGGACTTCTGGTACGAATACAGGGACGTGGTGCCCAAAGGCAACGCCAGGGTGTTCAGCGCCCTGATGGACCTGATTGACGCCGGAGTCACGGTGCGCTTCATCCGCGGCAACCACGACATCTGGACATACGACTACCTTCAGAGCATGGGCATAGAAGTACTCAACCAGACATTCTCAGTAAAGATTGGCGATGCTGTCTTCTGCCTCGGGCATGGCGACGGCCTAGGCCCCGGGATGCGCGGTTACAAGTTTATGCGCTCACTCTTCTACAACCGCGTGGCGCAGTGCCTCTTCAGTACCCTGCACCCCTGGTTTGCCTTCCGCATAGCGCGCAGGTGGTCTGCCGGCAGGCAGAAAAAGCACGTGACCCCCTACGAGTGGAAGGGCACGGCCGAGCCATTATACAAATTTGCCTTGCAGTACAACAAGACCCGCAAGGCAGACTATTTCATTTTCGGGCATTTCCATACCCCGGTTAACATGGAGGTTGAAGGCGGATCCCGCCTGATTGTCCTTGGAGACTGGAAGAAGCAGTCCAGCTACCTGTATTTCGACGGCAAGTCCTTGTGCTCCGGCCACTCCAGGAATATGGAGTAGTAAAGGTCGTCGAAGCTTCCCTCTTCCCAATAAGTTACCAGCTGTTCGGTGTTCTTGTCCTCCCCGAACGGGTCATACCTGCTCTTGAGGTTGTTGTCGAACAGCTTTGCCACGCCCTGCCAGAAACCGGCTGCGATGGAACTGCGGTAGTCTTTTATGATGTCGTAGGAAGTCTTGCCTATCTCCCTGTCTATGAGCCTTACCAGCAGCTTTCCCTGGGAGAAGGACATTCCGCGTATGGATTTCTCGAAGTCTTTCACCATCTGCTTCTGGACACCGGCAATGTAACGCTCCTTCTGGATGCGGTTCATAGGCCTGCTGTCCATCTCGGCCTCTACCTGGGTGATGAGCTGTCCGCCCAGGATGGCGTACGGGTAAACCTTGTTGAAGTTATAGACCAGCTTGTAGTACTGGCGCCATTCCCTGGCGCTCATATCGGCCCTCTTGGGCCATACGCGGGCGGCGGGGAGGTAGTCGACGAACAAAGTGTCTCCGTTTGCGTCTATCTGGTAGCGCAGCATATCCCCGCGGGTGCCTGACTGGGCGTGGAGCCCAAGGGAGGCAAGTCCCAGGACCAGGGTAAGGGAAAGTATGTGGACGATCCTTTTCATACGCCACAAAGGTAGGCAAATTTTTTGCCAGTTTGACACGCCCTCAAGGCCGTGTCGAAAACGAGCCGAAAATTTTTTCAACAAAGTTTGTAAGTGATTGAAAAATAGGACAGTTAACTGTTCAGGTTCCGTGTCCAAAACATGCATTTTTTTTGCAAAAAAGATTTGCATTTCAATTATTTTTTCTAACTTTGCAGTCCCAAAAAAGTGCCCTGAATGGCGTAAAACGCTGATTTTCAGCACTTTGGATAGAATATTTATTTTTTAAAGTTATAAACAATGTTACAGCCTAAGAAAACAAAGTTCAGAAGGGAACAGAAAGGACGTATGAAGGGAATGGCCCAGAGAGGCAACCAGCTTGCATTCGGTTCTTTCGGTCTTAAGACTCTTGAGAATTGCTGGCTCACCGCACAGCAGATTGAAGCTGCCCGTCAGGCCATCTCACGCCGTATGAACCGTGAGGGCCAGATCTGGATCAGAGTCTTCCCTGTAAAGCCTGTTACCAAGAAACCTCTTGATACCCGTATGGGAAAGGGTAAGGGCGATCCTTACGGATACGTAGCTCCCATTACCCCCGGCCGTATTCTCTTTGAGGCAGAGGGCGTTTCCCTCGAGACCGCAAAAGAGGCTATGCGTCTTGCAGCCAATAAGCTTCCCGTCGACACAAAGTTTGTTGTACGCAGGGATTATGTAGAATAATTTAATGGAGAAGTAAAATGAAAATTTCAGAAGTACGCGAAATGTCGGTAGCCGATCTGCGCGACCGCATTG
>JAFRXC010000022.1 GCA_017437825.1 Bacteroidales bacterium | reverse complement strand
GGAACTGTTAAATTCACAAAGAAAAGAGAGAACAAATCTTACGTATCGGTTATTCCTTTTGAGAACTAAACCCGGGGGTTTGTTTATCGGACAATAAAGGGACTTGCACTTCGGGAATAGTGTAGGTCCCTTTTTTAAAAACAAAGTTATGCTCACTCTTAAGACATTGCGCGACAACCCCCAGATGGTTGTGGCAAAACTCGCAAAGAAAAATTTCGACGCTTCGGCAATAGTAGCCGAGATCATTGAACTGGACACCCTCAGACGCTCACTTCAGACCGAGAGCGACGCCCTCAAGTCCTCCCAGAACCAGATTGCAGCCCGCATCGGAATGCTGATGAGGCAGGGGCTCAAGGACGAGGCTGAGCAGGCCAAGGCAGAGGTGGCCGGCATCAAGGAAAAGTATAACGATATGATCGCCCGCCTCGATCAGGCCGAGAAGGAAATGAACGCCAAGATAGTGCTTCTGCCCAACCTGCCGTGCGACCTCGTTCCTGAAGGAAAGGGCGCAGAGGACAACCTGGTGGTTAAGATGGGCGGCCCGGAGGTCAACCTTCCCGAGGGCGCGCTTCCTCACTGGGAGCTTGCAAAGAAATACGACATCATAGATTTCGACCTTGGAGTCAAGATCACCGGCGCCGGCTTCCCCGTATACAAGGGCAAGGGCGCTAAGCTCCAGAGGGCTCTCATCAACTTCTTCCTCGACTGCAACTCAGCTGCAGGATATCAGGAGACCGAACCTCCGGTAGTTGTAAACGCTGCTTCCGGTTTCGGAACAGGACAGCTCCCTGACAAGGAGGCCCAGATGTACTACTGCGGCCTGGATGATTTCTATCTGGTTCCTACCGCAGAAGTCCCTCTGACAAACATATACAGGGATGTCATCCTGCAGAGTGCAGAGCTTCCCCAGAAGATTACCGCATACACTCCCTGCTTCCGCCGCGAGGCCGGCTCATACGGCAAGGACGTGCGCGGACTCAACCGCCTCCATCAGTTCGACAAGGTGGAGATCGTGCGCATCGAGCGTCCTGAGGACAGCTACGCCGCCCTGGATGAGATGGTAGCCCACGTTGAGGGAATCGTCAACAAGCTCGGACTCAAGTACCGCATCCTCCGTCTCTGCGGCGGAGATATGAGCTTCACATCCGCAATTACCTACGACTTCGAGCTCTGGAGCGCCGCTCAGGGCAGATGGCTGGAGATTTCGTCAGTTTCCAACATCGACAGCTTCCAGGCCAACCGCCTGCACCTGCGCTACAAGGACGAGGCCGGCAAGACCAATCTCTGCCACACTCTCAACGGCAGTTCCCTGGCTCTGCCGCGCGTAGTCGCCGCCCTGCTTGAGGACAACCAGACAGAGAAGGGAATAGTTATTCCCGAAGTTCTCCGTCCTTATACCGGATTCGATATCATTGACTAAGCAAAGGACCATACTAGGAATAGATCCCGGAACCAATATACTCGGTTTCGGGATCATTTCTGTGAATGCCTCCGGGAAACCTGAATTCCTGGATATGGGAGTAGTGGACCTTCGCAAGGAAGAGGACGCATACTCCAAGCTCGCAGCCATCAGCGCAAAGGTGGGTGCTCTCTGCGACCAGTATCACCCTGACGACCTGGCTATAGAGTCTCCTTTCTATGCCAAGAACGCCCAGGTCATCTTCAAACTGGGCAGGGCGCAGGGCGCCGCCATCGTGGCAGCCTCGCAGAGGGGCATTCCGGTGACGGAATACGCCCCGCGCAAGGCCAAGATTGCCATCTGCGGCAACGGCGCCGCCTCCAAGGAGCAGGTTGCAATGATAGTGGAGAAGACTCTCGGGATTGACATAAAGCCCGCTTTCCTGGATGCAACGGACGCCCTTGCGATAGCTTTGTGCCACTATTATCAGACCAGTTCTCCTCTTTCTGGAGCAGGTTCTTCGTCAAGCTCCTGGGAGAAATTCCTTGCTGCCAACCCTGACAGGATAAAAAAATAAAAAATCTTTAATAATGTATTAAACTTTAGGTCACGCATCTTGTCTAAGGAACGTTGACTTGAATTAATACAGAGTTTAATAATATGAATAAAGTTCTAAAGATCGCATTTCTTTTAGCGTTCGCTCTGATTGCTTCGGCAAAATCCTTCGCACAGAACAATGTTACCGCAACCCTCCTGGAGGCCGGTACCGAGGAGCCGGTAGGCTATGCCACCGCGTCCCTCACCCCGGAAGGATCAGAGACCGTCTACAAGTATGCAACCAGCAACACAAAGGGTATTGTCACCATCGAGTCGGTCAAGGACGGCAATTATACCTTCAAGGTCGAGCTCATGGGTTATAAGACAGTAACCAAGGAAGTTACCGTCAAGGGAGCAGCCCTGAACCTCGGAAACATCATTCTTGAGGAAGATGCAGAAGTGCTTGACGCGGCATCAGTTTCAGATATGGCCAATCCTATCATTGTCAAGAAAGACACCGTAGAATATAACGCATCGTCCTTCCTGACAACTGATAACGACATGCTCCAGAACCTCCTTTCAAAACTTCCGGGAATCGAAGTCGGCTCTGACGGATCCATCACCGCAAACGGAGAGAATGTAACCAGAATCTACATAGACGGCAAGACATTCTTCATGGACGACCCTCAGCTCGCATCCCAGAACATCCCTGCCAAGATGGTGGAGAAAGTGAAGGTAATCAAGAAGAAATCGGAGCAGGCTGAGTTCTCCGGAGTTGACGACGGCCAGGAAGAGACCGTGATCGATCTCTCCGTACAGCCCTCGATGATGAACGGTATCTTTGCCAACGTAATGCTTGGTGGAGGACACGACCTCAAGGGTGAGAAGATCAGCGCAGACGTTGCAGCCCAGGACAAACTTGGCGCTCTTGCAGCAAATGACGCGTTCCGTTTCCAGTCCAATGCAATGATAGGCAACTTCAAGTCCAACAGCCAGATAAGCCTCATCCTCAACGCCTCCAACGCCGGATTCGGCGGAATGGGCGGCCGTGGCGGCGGAATGGGCGGCGGCGGCCTTACCACCAACTGGATGGCTGGTCTCAACGGCGCGTTCGACCTTCTGGACAACAAGATGCAGCTTTCATCCAACTACAACTATAATGGCTCCAACTCCCTCTCTGGCTCCATGTCAACCTCATATGTCACCCAGACAGACGGGTCGCAGGTTACCAACTGGACCAATTCGGCAGGAACCAACAACAATAACGGCCACACCATAGGCGTAAGGCTCGAGCACAAGTTCTCAGATACAGCCAACATCATTTTCGAGCCTCAGATCCGTTTCAACAAGACCAACAGCGTGTCTTCACAGCTCAACAGTTCCGAGCATAGCCTCAGGGGTCTTACCAACGACGGATGGTCAAGCAGCCTTTCAGACGGAAACAGCATCAACACCAGCGGCCGTTTCGTATATCGCCAGAGGATCCTCATCCCGGGACGTACCCTCACCGCAACGCTCAACTGGAATTACGGAACCAACAATTCTGAGTCGTTCACCCAGTCCCTCACCAATATGTATACGGGCGGCACTTCATTTGCCAACCCTATCAACCAGAGGAACGAGAACCTTTCTACGAATGCATCTGCGGGAGCACGCCTTGAGTATGTAGAGCCTATGGGTAACAATTTCTACCTTTCCGGCAACTATTCATACACCTGGAGCATGAGCAACACCTCCAAGGATACCTACAACAGTGGTGCATACGATGTCAGCTCTTTCAGCCTGGACAACCTTATCTACAACAGGACAGGAGAAGTATACGATGCCGTTTACTCCAACAAGATTTACAACAAGAACATCCAGCAGCAGATAGGTGCCAACGTGATGTATCAGAGCGAGGGTATGCACGCCCAGGTGGGAGCATCCCTTATGCCCAGGAACATCGTGAACGAGACCAACGGAAAGAAATATGAAGACGATGCCATGAACTGGGCTCCTAACGCATCCATCAGGGCAGACCTCGGGGAGAACGCTAATATCAGGATAAACTACTCCGGACGTTCCAACCAGCCTTCAACCAGCCAGTTGATGCCTGTTATGGACAATTCCAACCCTACCAGGATGTCCCTCGGTAACCCTTACCTGACTTCATACTTCAACCACAACTTCAGGACGGAGATCGGCTACACCGACAGGACCACGTTCTTCACCACCAGGCTTTCTGCAAACGGAGGCGTTAACCAGAGCCCGATCGTGAACGCCACCTGGATGGATAACGCCAGCGTACAGTACAGTTTCCCTATCAATGCGTCTCCTTCCTGGAACGGAAGCCTCTCCTGGATGATCAACACTCCTATAGCAAAGTCCAACTTCAGGATCAACAACAACCTGAGCATGAACTACTCGGAGTCACACTCCTACATCGGAGTCGCAAACATCAATATGGACCCTTACTTCAATGCTGACAGGGAGTTTGACTATGAACTGTTCCACAACACATTCTTCGGAGACAACCCTACTTTGAATTTCAACGACTACTTCAAGGACAACAAGAACCAGAACCTGAGTTTCAACGAGAACCTCCGACTGACTTACCGTTCAGACTACTTCGAGGCAACGATCGGCGGACGTACAAGGGTAAGCATGCCTAAGTCCACTTACGAAAGCTTGAACAGTTCACCTACCACCTGGAATAACGCAGTTTCCCTGAACGTGACATGGAACGAGCCTAATACAGGACTTGGACTCACTGCTGACGGAACATACAACTGGTATATTGGATACACCACCAACCAGCCGGCCAACTTCATCATCAACACCGAGATCACCAAGCTGATCTTCAACAACAACGCAACTCTTGCAATTCGCGGTTACGACCTTCTTAACCAGACCAAGAGCTTCAACGAGTCCATCAGCGGCAACAGGCGTACTGAGAGCCGTACCCTTACCCTCGGACGTTACGTGATAGTTTCCCTCACTTTCCGCTTCGGTACATTCGGAAACGGAAGAGGCAACCGTGGCGGCGGCCGTGGAGGCCGTGGCGGCGGAATGCCGATGGGCGGCGGAATGCCGATGGGTGGCGGAATGCCTCCGATGGGCGGCGGTGGAAGACCGTTCTAGAGCAGATAAAAAAGAGACAGCCTCAAGGTTGTCTCTTTTTTGTATATTTGCGTCATATGTGCATCATCGACAGAAAGAAAAGGCTTCGCAGGCGCATCCGCGGTTCGGTAGGGGATGCCGCCAGGGACGTAAGTATCTGGCAGCAGTTGGAGAGCCTTCCGGAGTTTGCCAAAGCTGGCAGCGTCCTGCTGTACTGGTCCATGCCTTCCGAGGCGGGAACACACTCTTTCCTGAAGCGCTGGTACGGCCGCAAGAAGTTGTATCTGCCAAGGGTGGCGGGAGAAACGCTTGAGATTAGGGAATACATCCCGGAGGATATGCAGGAGGGATATCACGGCATAATGGAGCCCTCGCCGCAGGCGCCTATCGTCACTGAAGTGGACCTGGTGGTAGTGCCCGGAATGGCGTTCGACGCCAAAGGCAACCGCCTGGGCAGGGGAGGCGGGTTCTACGACCGCCTGCTGCCCTCGCTGACCTGCCCCAAGGTGGGCGTCTGCCGCCAGAACCAGCTTGTGGAAGAGGTGCCTGTGCAGGAGTGGGACCAGAAGGTCG
>JAFRXC010000021.1 GCA_017437825.1 Bacteroidales bacterium | reverse complement strand
TCTCAATCTTTGCAGTAAGGTCCGGATCCGATGCCGCCTGTGCCGTCAGAAGCACTGTCTTTTGGCCCTGAGGGAAGGCAGGATACATATCCATTGGAAGACCAATCATTCCAAGGTAATTCTGCAGGAATTCCTCTCCCGGGGCGTGGTAAATCTTGTATGAGTTTATGCCTATGGGGTTTCCAAGCTTGCCTACAAGGTCGTCCGTCTTGCGGAGGACTACGTCGGCTATACGGGCCATTGTTGTAGGAGTGACTGTCTCCTTCCCGTTCTGGAACGACGCGGTCATCTGGTCATAGTTCCAGCTTGTTCCCTGATCCTGCCACGGGGCGCGGAAAGAAGGATTCAGCTTGACATCCAGCAACTGGTTGTATGCAAAGAGCATAACGTCACGGCCTTTTGCGATGGCAGTGAGGAATAGCTGTTCCGCATAGCGGTCCATACTCATAGTTATTCCGCCTGAATCCACCCAACCGCCTCCATTGCGACCTCCGGAGATGTTCTCGAAGTAGCGCATTATGTTGTAGCTGAGATAGTTCTGCAGGTGCTGGTTGCCTGCGGGATTTCTGGTCTCAGTTCCTGTCCATACTCCGTCAAATATCTGCGGGCCATACTCCAGGTTGAATCCAAGGCCCTGGAAATGATCGTACCAGTTTGGGTATTTGATGATGACTTTGACCTTAGGATTTACCGCCTTGGCAGGACCTACTACAAGGTTTCGACCAGCCTCATTCATCAGTTCAAGCCTGTACTGGGTCCAGCTCCTGTCCCCTTTTGCAAGGATCTCCACATCCTTTTTGCTGCTTGTAAAGAAGAAATCGTCCAGAAGGAATTCATCAAAGTGGCGGGCCGTATGCTCAGCCACCTTCTGAACCCAGGCCCTGTCCTCCAGATTGGAATAGCTGAAGGTTTCAAAATCATTGGGCTCGCTGATAGTATAGGTGATGCCTCCGGCCACTTCTATCCCTTGTTTTTCAAAGAACTTCTTGGCCTTGTCAAGCGTTGCGTCGTCCACAAGGCGCATATCCCTGTGGGTTTCCAGATAAATCTTGTCAACGTCCAGCTGGCTTGAAATGGTCTTCCAAGTGGATTCCAGCCACTGGGTATCCTTCATCTTGTCAACCTCGAACGCCCTTACATAAACAGAAACCTTGAAGTTCTTGTGCCTAGCAGTTGCAGGAAAGGCCAATGACAATGCCAGAAAGGCAAACAGCAATGATATCAACCCCTTTTTCATATTAATGAGTGCTTATCGATTCCTTACTAATATAGCAAAAAAACAAGACCGGGCAAATTGACATGAACCCCGAAAGTTAGACAAAAAACTTTCGGGGTTCATGTCATAAGATCCGGTTCGCAATTAAGTATTTTAGGGCTTTCCTTAACTTGTGCATTATTTCTTTTTCAACAGGATGCAGGTGCCTCCACCTGGGGCCATCAGTACCCTGAGTGTTGATTTAGAAGTGACTTCTATCGTCTCGCTGTGTGTAGATTCGCGGTTTGTCCTGTAGTCAGCATCAGCACCGTCAGTATTTACCGTTGCAATCCATTTTCCGCCGGGAAGGAATGAAAGCGGGATTGAGACAGAGCGGGAGGCTTCATCAGTTGCCGCCGCAACGAGGAAGTCTCCGTCCGCATTCTGGCGCATCATCACTATGTACTCCCCTATTTCTCCCGCCAGTGTGCGGCTTTCCTTCCAGGGCTGTTTTTCGGCAGACAGGAATTCAAGCAACTGCGGATATTTGTGGTAGTACTCCGGGATGTCCGGAATGACGGTGGCGCCGGACCAGGTTATCATTGTACGGGCAATCTCGGAAGTGGCGGTAGACGGCACTTCCTGGTTGTTGTCCTTACGGGTAGTCCGTCCCTGGTGGAGCTCCATAAAGCCATTATTCATATCAAGCGGTCCCGCAAGCATATTGACGAAGACTGATGTCACGAAAGTCTTGGGCTGGAATATCTGCCTTCCGTCCAACTGGGCCTTGCAGTATTCGCGGGTTATGGCATTTGGCCAGGTGCGCATCTGTCCGAAAGGATGGACAGGATAATCGTGGTAGTCTACAAGAAGATGGTGCTTGGCGCAGAGGGCCGTTATCATCTGGGTGTTGCGGTTCTTTTCCAGCGGTGTGCCGTTCATAAAACCGTACTTGACGCCGGCGGCGCCCCATTGTTCGTACTGGGCAAGAGTCTCCTCTATGGGATAGCGCCTTCCTGCTACGTCGTTCAGATATAGCCAGACGCCCACTCCCCTTTCCTGGCCGTATTTTATGATACGCTGTACATCCTTTGCCTTCTCTCCATTTACAGGGTCCGAACTTGCGGCGAACTCCGGTCCGTACCAGTTGGCATCCAGCACCAGATGGCTGAAGCCCTGTTCTGCCGCAAAGTCAATCATACGGGTCCAGGAATCGTAGTTCATACCGTAATGGTATCCCTCCCAGACTGCTCCGTCAATGCGCCAGTCCCAAAGGGCTACCCCTGGCTTAACCCAGCTGAAGTCACCAGCCGGCTCAGGATTCAGCAACTCAATGATGTGAGAGTCCACCAGGTCTCCGGCCGTGTCGCCACATATAATAACGCGCCAGGCGGATGTATAAGGTTCGCTTGCGGCAATCTTTTCAGGAATCACTTCGAATGCGGTGGATCCTGACTTGGAGCGGAGCCTCATTGGCCAGCAGTCTGTTCCAAGGAAAGCCTCGTGGATGGCAAAATAGCGGTTTTCGGAGGCTTTTACGGTCATCACGGGCAATCTCTCCCCATTGGACTCGCTGAGCTTCTCCGGGCCTATATTGTGCCTTTCTCCGTTATAGAACCAGGCTGTGTAGTCGCCAGCAAAATTGAACTGGGTCTTTTCGCTCATTTCTCCTGCAGGAAGGCCTGTGAAACGGAAGGCTGCGCCGTCGTTGTAGACGCGCACCTGAAGTGAACAGCTGCCAAGGCCGGCAAACTGGAGCGTGAAATCACGCTGGTTATACCTGTCCGGCACCTCGGAGCGTTTGCCCCAGAGAGGCTTCCATACTCCCCTTACACGAATTCTTCGGCCTGCAGGGGCAAATGACTGTGCTTTTGGAGATGTGCTTTCAGACACCGAATAACCTATTTCAGACCAGTCAATGGCTACTTCGCCACCCTTTGACAGGCTGTACTGGAGTTTTCCATCGGCATCTACGCCCACCGTAAAGACCGTCTTGCGGTCCGGGGACTTTACCTTGTAAGTATCCCCATCAAAACGGGGAGCCAAGGCCAGGATTAGAAACAGAATGAATTTCATATCGTTAATATTAAATTATAATCACTTTGTGGTCAGTACGCCGCTTGCGCATTGTGGGGTTCCTGACAGGTCGAAACCTTCCACAACAACCTTGAATCTGCCCTGGTATGAAGGAAGGACGTATTCAAGAACCCGGCTTTCTCCGGGGGCGAGCTCTATCAAAGGATGCCACAGGATGGTTTGCCTGAGGTCCGGAACGTTT
>JAFRXC010000020.1 GCA_017437825.1 Bacteroidales bacterium | reverse complement strand
TACCTGCAAAGTAACGGTTACTCAATCATCCGCAAGTTTGGAGCGGGCGGCGCTGGTGGCAATCTATAACGCGTTGAATGGCGATAGCTGGCTTCATAAAGAGGGTTGGTGCTCTAACCAACCGCTTGAGAATTGGTATGGTGTTACAGTGGACAAGGGGCACGTCATTGCACTTAGACTATATAATTTTGGTGCTTCAGGAACTATACCTCCTGAAATTAGCAATCTTACCGAACTCCAAGATTTGGATATCACCAATAATAGGAACTTTGAAATCAAGGATTATGGCCCTTTGCCCAAAGAGATAGGCAAACTCAGTAAATTGAAGACCCTTAGCTTTCAGAATTTTCCCATCAGCGGGGTTCTTCCTGAAGAAATGTATGATTTGACAAATCTACAGCAGCTCATCATACAGAAACCCCGGTTTATGGACCCACATCCTATTTCTCTTTCCATTGGTAAGCTGAAGAATCTCCGGATTTGTATTCTCGCTGATATGAATTTGAACGGACCCCTGCCGGTTGAATTCGCACAACTGTCAAAACTGAAAGAACTGGAACTGCATAACAACAACCTCACTGGCCCGATACCGGAAGAATGGGCCGGGATGGCAAAATCCCTTGATAAATTATACCTTCTGAACAACCAGCTGTCCGGATCCCTGCCGCAGTTCTTCTTTGAACTCAATTACCCGGATCCTGATTGGATATCCCTGATACTGCAGCAGAAAGGAATGGGCTTTGATTTAAGTGCTGTAGATATTCCTATCGGCGGAAGAAATGTAATAACGGGACCTGTAGATGACGTCAATGGCAAGCAATTCTCCTTTGACAGTATAGTCAAGGGCAATAAATACACTGTCTATCTGCTATGGGCGTCCTGGTGCCCTTTCTCCAAAGCTTTGATGCCTCAGGTTAAAGATTTTTATGAGCGTTACCGCAAGGATGGGCTTGAGATTATTGCCACATCCCAGGTTGGAGGCGTTGATGAAAACGGAGTTGGGCATTTAATGGCAGATTATGAGGGATTCAAAGAAGAAGTCAATGCAAAGGGTTATGGCCAGTGGTATAATTTCTACTGGCCGGATTATAGCTCCTCTTATTTGATGAGCACTCCAAATGCAGAGGTATATGACCAGGATGGAAATGTAGTGTTCAGCACTATAAATAAATACAGTGACCCGGTACGGAGAAGATTCGGCAAGGTTGCTTCCTCTGATTTGATACCTTTCCTGGAATCTTTGTTCGGCCCTGCTGACCCGTATGATATGTATTCGTCCACTGACTATTCACAGGACGGAAAGGTAAGGACATTGCAGAGGGCAAGTGTCGGTAAAGGTATCAACATAGTATTTATGGGCGATGCCTATACTGACAAGGACATTGAAAGCGGGCTGTACCAGACTGTGATGGAACAGGCTATGGAAGAGTTCTTTGCGGTAGAGCCATATGCGACATTCCGCAACAGGTTTAACGTATATGCTATCAATGCCGTTTCCAAGAATGGTATCATAGCAGAAGGGTATGACACAGCGTTTGGCACCTATCCTACGGGCGGCCCTTCCGTAGGCGCTGATTTTGACAAGTGCTATGAGTATGCACTGAAGGTTCCAGGCATCAATGACAAGCGCAACCTGCTGGTTTGCGTTATGCTCAATACCCGAAACCATTACGGCGTGACCCATATGTCAGAGTCATTACAGTCTTGCATAGCTTTCAGCTCCACATATGGCAATGACAGGGAACTGTTCAGTAGCGTGGTACAGCACGAAGCCGGAGGTCACGGATTCGCCTTCCTGGCGGATGAGTATGCCCAGAACACCGGAGCTGCAACTGCGGAACACATAGATCATTACAATTCCGTTTACAATCAGTACGGTTGGTTCTCGAATGTAGACTTCACTGATGATCCGGCAAAGATTCGCTGGAAAGCTTTCCTCTCCGACGGGAGATACAAGAATGAAGTTGGAATCTTTGAAGGAGGAGCCCTTTACACCAAGGGGGCCTGGCGTCCTACGGCAAACAGCATTATGAATATGAATATGGGAGGTTTCAACGCTCCTTCCCGCTGGGCTATTTACAAGCGTATTATGGAACTCAGCGGCGAAAGCTACAGCTTTGAGTCCTTCCTGCAGTATGACGCGAAAAATCGCGGTGCAAAGGCGGCTTCTGCGCCCAGGCTGCCTTTCAAGGCCTTACAGTGGGAGCCGGGAGCTCCGCCAGTAATCCATAAATAGCTTATAAGAGAAAAAGAATATAGAGAAACGAATAATCATATAAAACTGGCAATGCAACGCCATCAGCATTCTTACCAGGGCTCCATTTGGGAGAGGATGCAACGACTCGTACAACCTCTGCATCTATATCTTTATCAAGGCTTTTCATAACTCTTATATCCCTTACCAAGCCATCGGCCCCTATTGTAAACCGTATCACAACGCGCCCGATAATATCCGATTCAACGACAGAATCAGGTATCTGAAACCTCTGTCTTAACCCCAGTTCTTGGGTGATAACATGCAAACACAAAAACCAGCAGAACCGGAATCGCGATAAGTTTCTTCAACCGTTTTACAAAACAATTTGTATTTGTTATAATATCGTTATACATTTGCAATATAAAATATAATGAAATGATAGAACCAGGTGCAATAAAGGTACAAACTGCCTTCCGATTAAACAAGGATTTGATTCATCGGCTGAAGATGATGGCGAGAAAGGAAAACAGAAGCCTCAATAACTATGTTGAGACCGTTCTGATGAATATCGCTTACAATGACCCGAATGATGAAACAATAGAGGCCATTGAAGAGGCTCGTTCCGGGAAGCCGATGGAAAAACTTGACGTGGATAACTTGGAGGGATTTGTAGCGAAATTGTAGTATGTGGGAGATTGTCTATTCAACAAGGTTTAAGAAAGATTTAAAGCGATATAAGGGGCAAACAGACAGAATCAGTGCTCTCAAGATTGTGCTTCAGCAACTTCGGGATAATGGCAAAGTTGACGCATCTTATAAGCCTCACAGACTCAGCGGTGAATACAACGATTGTATGGAATGCCACATCCAGGATGATTTCCTTTTAATCTGGATTGATGAAACTCGGCGACAAATAAAACTTGTCCGATTAGGTTCACATTCGGATCTCTTTAAATAATGGCTTAAGCCACTCCTGATTCTCGTCAATGAACTTGACAACTTGGAGGAAATCCTGCCACAGGTTCAATATTTCGTTGTTTTCGGGAGCAGAAAAATGCCTTAGAAGTGATTCTAGGGCATTTTTATTTTATAAACGGAAATAAGATTATCTTTGTGAATATAGCGAAACAAACCATGCTTAATCTCCGAAAAACACTTACCCTTCTCATCCTTTTGCCGGCCTGTTGCTTTCAGGCGTATTCTCAACGGCAGGATTCTTTCTGGAGTAAGATTGTCAATAAGATTTCTGCTCCGTCCATGGAGCTGGACCCCAGCGCAGTCTATCAGCCCGCACCACGCTGGACCGTCGCAGTATCAAGCGAGCTGCACCAGGCGGGAATCACCCAGGAAAACATCGGTGATTTCACTTATATGATTGAAGATATAGGTGATGGCACCATTGACCTGCAAGCATTCTCCTCAACCAAGCTCCTGGGTGGTCTGGACAAGGCAATCGGCCTTCAGGTCGGGTATGGCAACCTTTCATTGGGGTGGAACCAGAGAATCGGAAGCGACCAGGCCAGCTCCAACACGTCCTTCTCTTTTGATTATCTTGCCCCGGGCTATGCCCTGCAATTACAGTATTTCGACTTCCGCCGACCGGTTGACTATGAAATGAGTGTCCTTTTCAAGAACGGGTGGGATGGTTTTGAAAGTTCCGGCCAAACCGAAAATCCGGGACGCATGACCTCTTTCATCGCCGATGCGTTCTATGCATTCAACCGAAGCAGTTTCGCATATTCAGCAGCCTACAAAGGGAATGTGATCCAGCGAAGGTCTGCCGGAACGTGGATGTTCGGGGTCAAATACCTCCAGGGACTGGTTGAGTATGATCCGGACGATTTCATTACCGACTTATGGTTCGGGATGGTTCAGCAAGATACGCGGCAGGTTTCTTTCGGGGGCGGTTTTTCCTACAACCTTGTTCCTTTCCACCGACAGCCCGGGGCTGACGGTAAAGGGCTCCGCAACCTGACCATAAACTTGACTGCCATTCCTATGGTTACCCTTTTCAACCAGTTTTCCTCCACTATCAGGAAGGAGTCGCTGGAAGGGGAACCGTTCTTGACCAAAAATGTCATCAATGGAAAGATGCGCGCGAACTATGTGTTAAAGGCCGGGGCCATTTATTCCTGGGACCGTTTGTTTGTCAGCATTTCGGGCAGTTATGACAGCTATAGCTATGCAGGGTCTACCCTCATTCCAGATGAAGAAGAAATTTCGGGTTACGACAAGATCCGCTCCTCCGGCCATTTCAGACGTTGGTCAGCAAGCCTCAAGCTTTGTGTGAAGTTTTAGCAGAACGGCCTAATAGAAAACATAACTAACACTATGAATCTCAAAAGAATACTGATCTTTTTACTAGCATACCTGCCAACTGTCCTGGCAGCCCAAAACCGAATCATAGCTCCTAGTGTCAACCCGACCGAAGACTCCATCGCGGTCGCCCGCGTCCGGGCGAAGATGGATTCGATCCGCCAGTACCGACCCACCGTGGCGGTGGTGCTGGGTGGAGGCGGCGCTCGCGGTATGGCCCACCTGGGCGTACTGCGATACATCGAGGAGATGGGCATTCCTGTAGATATGGTTGGCGGCACCAGTATGGGCGGCCTGGTGTCAGGCCTGTATTCCATGGGTTACGGAGCCAGTTACATCGACTCCCTGGTACGAGCCATAGACTGGACAGTGATGATGTCCGACCAAGTTCCGGACAGCTATCAAACATACAAGGTACGTCGCAACAAGGAGCGTTTTGCCATTACAATCCCGTTCCATTATGACAACGAGGATATGCAGGCCCGCATATCCCGGCAGATTGGATACAACCAGAATTACGAACAGAGGAATACCAGGACCGCCGACATGGGCCAGGAAATGATGGCCAAGATCGGCCTCGGCCTGCCTGACGGATTCCTCTATGGATTCAACGTCCGCAATACCCTAAGTTCCGTTTCTGTAGGATATCAGGATTCCTTGGATTTTGACCAGCTTCCCGTTCCGTTCTTCTGCGTTGCAACCGATATGCTCAGTATGAACGAGAAGAACTGGACTTCCGGCCACATAGTGGACGCCATGCGCTCCACAATGGCCATACCGGGCTATTTCCGCCCTGTACGCATAGAGGGAATGGTCCTGGTGGACGGAGGTACCCGAAACAACTTCCCGGTTGACCTGGCCCGCGCAATGGGCGCCGACATAGTGATTGGATCCGAGATGCCAGTCCCACGCGATTTGGCAGACCTTAGCGGCCTGGCCAACCTTGCCATGCAACATATCACCCTTATGTCTGTGGACATATGCGAAGAGAACCGCAAGAACACGGATCTTCTGCTGCAGCACGAGCTCCCGGGATACAATATGCTTTCGTTTGATTCCGCAAGCATTGACGATATCATAGCCCAGGGATATGAGAAGGCCCGGCAGAACAGTGCCTCTTTTGAAGAGATTGCCCGCCGCGTAGGCGCCAGACCTGCGGCAGGAAAGCAGGAAGGCCCGCACGCCACGGATATCTCCAACCAGAAAGTAAAGGTGAAAGAGGTGTTGTACGAGGGCGTTGAACCGAAAGAATCCCAGTTCATAATCAATCCAGCCAAACTCCCTGTAGACGGGATGTACGGCCGCGAAGAGATTGAGCAGGTCCTTTCCGCTCTGTATGGAACCAAGGCATTCGAGTCCGTAACATACCGTCTCAGCGGCACTGAGGAGCCATATACTCTCATCTTCGACTGCCAGAAAGGCCAGACTAACGAGGCCGGCGTCGGCCTCCACGTGGACCTGGACGAAGCCATCTACCTGAGCGCCCACCTTGGAATCGGTACGCGTCGGCTTTCCGGACTCCGCTTCGTTTCGGAGCTGAAGGCCGGCCAGGTCACACAGGTTGACCTGGACCTCTCCTACAAGCCCCTCGCACCGCTGCCTGTCTTCGGTGTCGCCTGGAAGAGCTCCTACAGAAACTTCAGCTACAAGATTGACGACGCATCCCAGGCCAGGTCCTTCTCCAAGGCGCGGTACAATGGGGTTAACTCCCGTTTGGAAGTATATGCCGAAGACGCGCGTATGGTTTATGGAAACATCCGTTTCGGTGCAGCATACGAAATGGAGCCCTACGAGAACTACCTGGATGACCAGATGCACTGGGAAGGCTGGGACTTCCGGAGCCACTGGTTCTCCACCTTCGCCTCCCTCCGCTACGACAAGTTCAACGACAGCTATTTCCCTGACCACGGTTACCAGCTCAATCTGGACACCCGCTATGTATTCGACGGATACTCCATCTATCTGGAAGACGAAGGTATGGAGGCTGGCGAACACTCCGAAGGGGAGGTCCCGCCCTACAGCGTAGGAACGGCACATGCGTCTATCGCATTGCCACTCGGCCAGGTAGTCGTTCTCCAGCCCTCAGTGTATTTCGGCTGGCAGACTGAGCTGCCCGGGCGCATGAATTTTATCCACACGCTGGCCGCGGGAGGTACGGTGGCAAGCAGGTATATCGACCACCAGATTCCATTCTTCGGATTCAGCCAGGGGTTCTTTGTGTGCGACAGAGTTGCCGCCACCGCCCAGCTGGATGTCCGCTTCCGTCTCAACCACAAGAACTTCCTCACCCTGCGAGGCGGCGTATTCCAGGATAAGGGCAAATTGGACGACCTGCTCAAGTCCCCTCTGTCGGCATATGCCTTAGGCGCGGAGATCGGGCAGAAGACCATTATCGGCCCGATGAAGCTTGGAGCACAGTGGTGTGACAAGACTGGATTCTCCGTAGCCCTGTCGGTGGGATTCGATTTCTAGAAAAGCACGGTCTTCGCCTCGATGCTCACCCTTTTTATCAGCGGATGAATTCCTTGAGGAGCTTGTGAAGCAGTTCGCTTACGTCTGCCGTCTCTTCAGGATGGGATGCAAGGGTGGGGACCTCCTTTACGAAATGGATCACGCGGTCGGAATCGCCGTCAATGACAGCGCAGTATAATACATTGCCGTACGGAGAATCCACGTAGTAATTCTGTGAAGGGTTGGTCATACCCCGGATACCTGTGATGGCCTCAATCGCCTTATCAAGGACCTTTGAGGCAGCCTTTTCCACTTTTTCACGCTGATAGCCTTTCACTGTCTGCTCGTAGCCATATGAATATATGACTATGCCGTAGCGGAGGCCACTGTTGTACAGAATTGAACGTAGAGACTTGGGGACACGGAGACGGTCTGCCTTGGCGGGATCGACATCCGGGAACGTCCGCAACCATTTCTGGATATCTGAATTCTCCCCTTCATAATCGGCTTCGATCATGTCGGAGAAAGGGAAACGCTCCGAATTGATGATATTGGTGATAATCTGGCTCGCCCCTTTCGAGGAATTGTCGTTATAAAAGCCTTTGCCGTCATCTCCGTAAAGGACAATGTAGGAATAAGGCTGCACAAAGGCGAATTCAGAAATTGATGAAAGGTTAGAGGTGGAACTTGTGTACCTTGAAGGACCGCAGGCGGTCAGGAGAAGCAGGGCGGAAATGCCCGCAATCAGCTTAAGTTTCATATCTGTTAAGTTATCCAATAGGCAATTTATGGCAATTAACTATCCGAGGAAAGACCTATTGGATATTTTTGCGCAGGTACATCCAACCAGGCATCTTGCCTACTCCAGGATCAGAGCCGGTGAACATCCTGCCGGCTTCCTGGTCTCCCTTGAGCCACCACTTGAGCCACGCCGTGGCTACCTTTGCATAGTCACCTCCGTTGGGCTGCATATATGTGCCTCCGTGTCCGATTCCGTCAAGGCTGCAAAGGAATGCCGGCATCGTACCTGACATGCGCTTGAAGTCGTCATTACCATTTTCCCAGGCGATATCGGTCGAGCCGCCAAGAATCCAGATAACGGATTTCTGCTTCATTGAATTAAGGCTGGCTTTGTCCTCACTCTCGTCGCCTCCGAAGTAGCCGCTGTTCATTACCATGATGGTCTTGATGCGGGCGTCATCTGACATATGGAGAGCCTGCAGGCCTCCGCAGGACATTCCGGCAGCGGCTATGTTGTTTATATCCAGTTTGCCATAGTATGGGCTGTTCTTGTCAGAATTCTGTGCGATAGCCCACTCCAGAGCCAGTTTCAGGCCTTCAGGGTCGCCCATCGACATTCCTGCTCCCCCCATCTGAGGCATACCGCCAGGCATTCCTCCACCCATCTGGGGCCTGGGTGTTCCCGGACCGCCCTGAGGCGCGCCCTGAGGACGCTGGCCGCCGCCCATCTGCGGCCTCGGTCCGGGTGCGGCTCCGGTCTGGCCGGGACGCGGACCTTCCAACTGCTGATAATTGCTCGGGCCTATTGCCACTATCAGGAAGCCCTGTGACGCTACTTCATTCAGGAAATTGACGTGACCGCTGGGAGAATTGGCACAGCCGCCGTTGCCCCATACAAGGACAGGAAGGAGATTGCCTTCTCCGAACATACTGATGTCCTGAGGACGGAAGATGGTGTGAGTGGTCAGAGTCCCCTCTTCCATCATTATAGCTTTATAGGGGCCGGAACCGCCATCCTCCAAGATTCTTGATTTTTGTGCTTTTGCAGGCATTGCGACCATAGCAAGTACAACTATGGCAGTCATGAACAAACTCTTTCTCATAGCGTTATTTTCATTAAGTGATTATTCTATCTGGACAGGAAATTTGGGGTTACCGTATACATGAGCCAAACCCAGTTGAGGTTGCGTTTCTCGTCGCTGCGCTTGAGTATGGTCATAGTCTCTGTACCTCGCATATATGAATATCCGAAACTCAGCTTGGAGTTGTTGCCAAGCTGATAGACGGCTGTGATCTCCACTTCGTTGCCAAGGGGCTTGTCTGCATTCTGCAACTTGGTAGCTGTAGCAAAAAAGTGATACGTAGCGTCCACGGTAAGCTTCTCCTTTGGCTTCCAGCTTATTCCTGCATATAGATTCTGCAGGCCGGGGGTGAATCCGCCGTAATAGGTAGTCACATAAAAGAAGTCCATCGCGCCGTAGAATTTGTGGTGGGATCCGTTTATGGAACTGAATCCGTGTATGACCTTGTGGCGGCTCATACCTATCTGCCCCTGAGGGGGAGTCGCAAAAAATTCGTCTCCGCTAAGGTAGTCGTAACCGCCGTTGAGGGAGATATGGGAAGAGGCCTTCCAAACCACTTTACCGCTGGCCATCCAGGCTTTGATGGGTATGCCGTTCTCGTCTTTTCCCATCTGACGGTAATATGCGGCTTCTACAGACACCTTGTCGGGAGTATAGGAGATAAAAGATCCTGCCATCTGCTGCTGATAGACTTTTTCGTCCCAGCCTTTCTGCCCGCCCTGCATACCGATATTTGCAAATATTGCGGAAACTCCAAGATTGGCGCGTTTAAAGTCATAGTGGTACCAGAGAGCCTCCATGGCCTTGTACAACTGCAGGCCGCCTGTGAAATAGGTACCGCCGCTCATATTGGAGGCATTCTGGTTATATGACGCGAACAGGTGAATCTTATGCCCGCCGCCCTCGTAGCCGAACTTGAGCGCGTCGTGCGACCTGGCAGTCATTGCCCAGTCGTCCGAGCCGAACAAGCGCTGGTCATCGTATGACAGGTTCTGGCGGCCGAGCCTGAAAAAGAAACCTTTGGCAGAAGTCATCTGAACCCAGGCCTCATACACGTTCAACAAGCCTCCTTCAGAGCTGCCCCAGGTCCCGCTGTGCTGTGCTGTAATCTTGGTAGAGAAACCTGCTTTGGTATAGTCCAGCCCAATCATCGTGCGTTCCAGGATAAAGGCCGCGAAGTCCTGCACTCCTTCCTCCTCTACCGGGAGGCCTCCGTTCCTGATCTCTCCTCGTGTAAGGAAGTCGGCATTCACGTTCAGTTTACCGTCCTGCGCCCTAAGCACAGGTACAAAGGCTAAAAGTGTCAGAACGGCCAGAATCATCTTCATCCGGATTACATTATGCATTCATTACAAATTTAAGAATTATTCAACTTTTTGTATATTTGACTGATGCAAATGTGATTTACTCCTATGAAAAGAAGAAAATTCCTCCGTATTGCGGCCATGACGCCCATCGCCGCGGCTATGCTGAGTCCAATTGACCTGGCCAAGGCCCAGATTCCTCCGGGAAGACCGCAGCAGGGCGCGCCCCGGGGAGGATTCCTTCCAATGAACCAGGGCCCCGCGGAGTATGTCCCTACCGGCCCCGGAATCAAAGTGCGTTTCATGGGTACAGGCGGTGCCGACTAGCGCGGACAGCCAATCAACGGAGAGTACAGGAGGAACGCCAGCATACTGGTTGACGGCAAGGTAATTTTCGACCTTACCAATACCGCATTGGACATGATACCTGCCGGAAACCGTCCCCAGGTGATCTTCTACACACATTCACATAACGACCACTATGTCCCTGAAGCAGCCCTGGAGGCAGGGATAAAGCGCGTATACCTTGGAGAGACCTGGCTTGATAGGGCAAAGGACGATTTCAGGAAAGCCTCCGAAAAGACCGGAAAACCGGTTCCTGAAATCATCCCCCTCAAAGAAGGACAGACCGTGACCGTGGAGGGGCTCACCGTAACAGCCCTCCCAGCCAACCATGCTTCCAACTTCGTCGAGGAACAGACTCTCATTTATCTCATAGAAAAAAATTCGGCCAGGCTCCTTTATGCTACTGACACCGGCGGTCTCACCGCCAGGGCGCTCGGATTCGCAGGCGTCGGACAGTTCTCAAGGGAGCGCAAGTTCCTCACCGGAATCATAATGGAGGCCACAATGGACGCCGACTATGCACCTGACCAGAGATTATTCTCCCACTCTGACGTAGATTTGGTGAGCACCACTGTCAAAGTCCTTTCCGAAGGCCGCAAATACCTGCCTGTAGAAGGACAGAAAGTGTATATCACCCACCTTGGCAGGACTTATCCGCCTCAGGCGCAGATAGACCCCACCCTTCCTGATCCGCTCAGCGCCGCCTACGACGGCCTTGAAGTTCTCTTCCCGTAGAATATGACCCAGAAGCAGAGAATTGTTTTCCTAGACTGGCTTAGGACAGCCGCCTGCCTTATGGTGATGCTTGTGCATGCCAGCGAGTGTGTCTATTCAGACGATTACTCTTTCTCTTTCCCCTCAGAACTGGCTCGATGGAGCATTATGTTCATCCAAGGGTTCGTCCGTCCGGTAGCTGTTCCGCTATTTCTGATGGCTTCGGCGTATCTTCTGGTACCAGTCAAGACCGGCACCGGGGAGTTCCTGAAGAAACGTTTTGTGCGCGTTGGTATTCCCTTCGTCGTTTTCTTGTTCCTGTATGCTTTCCTTCCAGCAGTTTGGGGAGAGTTTTCCTGGACGCAGGCTTGGGCAAACGTCAAGCAGGCCGGCATCAACTTCATCCCCCGCGAGTCGCACCTGTGGTTCGTCTATATGATGCTGGGGTTGTATCTTATAATGCCAGTCATTTCACCCTGGTTGGCTAAAGTTGGAAGGAAGGAGGAGTTGTTTTTCCTTGGAATCTGGGCTTTTACACTTTGCTTCTATATTTTCAGGGAGCTGTGGGGGCCTGTTTTCGGAGAGTGCTGGTGGAATCCATACCCACTGTTCTATTATGTCTCAGGCTTTATCGGTTACATAGTATTGGGGCATTATATCCGCTCTTATGTACATTGGGACAAGCGGAAGACGCTTATGGTGTGCCTTCCAGTACTCATCATCTGCTATTTGTTTGGAATGTGGCAGTTTTACCAGCGTAGTTTCTCCGTTTCAACTCCGGAAGAACTGGAGATGCACTGGCAGAACTATACTATAGTGGCGGGACTTATGAGCGCATGCATCTTCTTGTTATTCAGACTGATCCAGAAGCCTGGCAGGTGTTATGGCCTTATCAGGGATATTTCAAGGGCCAGCTATGGAATGTATCTTATGCATATGTTCCTTCTGCCCGCCATCTTCGTCCGGCTCAATCCAATCTTGCCCGTTCCACTGACGATAATCAGCACCGCACTCCTTACATATCTCATAAGTTTTGCGATTTCGAGCCTGATAGGCAAGCTTCCTTTCGGAAAATACATCGTTGGATAGCTCGGGCTCTCCCCCCGATTCCATTCTTGCATTTTTAAGCGAATTTTCGTATAATTACATCTTATTACTTACCGTAAGGTGTATTTAATGAAAAAAATAATATCAGCAGTTTTCGTTTTACTTTGCCTAGGCTTGACTTCAAACGCCCAGATCCTTCCGAGCGCCAATCCTCAGGCTGACTCTGTCGCTTTCGCCCGAGTCCGGGAGCGAATGGACTCCATCCGTCAATATCGTCCCACCGTAGGCCTTGTCCTGGCCGGAGGCGGCGCCCGCGGCCTCGCACACCTGGGAGTAATCAGATATATGGAGGAACTGGGAATACCGGTAGATGTGATTACCGGAACCAGCATGGGAGGCCTGATAGGCGGTCTCTACGCAATGGGCTACAAGCACGACCAGCTGGACTCCCTTGTCCGTGATATAGACTGGCCGATAATGATGTCTGACGACATTCCCAACACATACGTCGCTTACAAAATAAAGAAGTACCGCGACAAATTCCTGATACGAATCCCCCACAAGTATGACGAAGAGGACCTGGAAAGGCGCCTGGAGCAGGAAAGGATTGCCGACAAGATGGCAGAGGAAGCAGGCTACACCTCTGCCGACATCCTCAGGGAATCCATCAACAAGGTGGGGATAGGAATGCCTGACGGATATCTGTACGGCCTGAACGTGCGCAACCTCCTGAGTTCGGTCAGCGTCGGTTACCAGGACAGCATCAGTTTTGCAGACCTGCCTATCCCGTACGCATGCGTCGCCACAGACCTCTATACCATGACCCCCAAATACTGGACTGGGGGAGACATCACCACTGCTCTGCGCTCCACTATGGCAATCCCGTTCTATTTCAGGGCCGTGCGCGGCGGAGGGGAAATACTGCTTGACGGCGGAATGCGCAACAACTTCCCCGTGGACCTTGCCAAGGAGATGGGCGCCGACATAGTGATAGGCTCCGACATGGCCATACACAGGGAGCTGAACGAACTTAACTCCCCCGTCGATTTCCTCTTCCAGACCATCACCCTGCTGGCTTCCGGAACAGCCGGGCCGGCGATGGAGATGCTGGACCTGGACGTCCACCACGAACTCAAGGGATACAACATGCTGTCCTTTGACGACAAGAGCGTGGACGACATCATAGACCAGGGATACCAGAACGCCCTTGCCCATAAGGATGTATTCCAGGCCATAGCAAACCAGGTGGCAGGCAAGCCGGACCCGCACGTCGCCTCTCACGATGCCGCAGTCAACCTCGCCCAGACAAAGGTCAGGATAGCAGAGGTAAGATTCCAGGGCATAGATGATTTCGAGCGGGACAAAGTCCTTCTCAAGAGCGATTACTCTCTTGACGGGATGTACGACAGGGCTATAATAGAAAGGATGCTAAACAGGATATACGGCACAAACGCCTTTGAGGCAATCACCTATCACCTGGAGGGACAGCAGGAGCCTTATACCCTGGTGTTCGACTGCCAGAAAGGCCCGGCCAACGACTTCGGCCTGGGTGTGCGCGCAGACACGGACGAGACCGTGGCCTTGGCCCTCCACTACGGTCTGGGAACCCGCAGGCTGTCGGGACCAAGACTGGCCGCCGACATAAAACTGGGGACCAATCCCTCCCTTTCCGTGGACTGGAAGGTCAAGTCCAGGATAGGCCTTCCTACAATGGGTGTCAATTTTCGCAACCGCCTGGTGAATACATCATCCGGATATATGTCCGATACTGAAGAAAGGAGGCTCACTACCGCCCTTGACCTTTATATGGAGGATTCCAGGATGTTGTTCGGTTCCATGAGAGTGGGCCTGACAGCAGAAATGAATCCTTACGAGCGGATTCTCACGTATCAGGGCTCCGACCTTGGATGGGACTGGAAGAGTTACTGGCTCTCTGCTTTCGCCTCTTTCAAGTACGATACTTTTGATGACGGATACTTCCCCACAAGGGGTGTCCGCGCCTCCCTGGGCGGGCGGTACGTCTTCAAGGGACACAGCGAGAAACTGAACTGGATCTATGACATGGAGCCGGATCCGGGTATTGTCACTACACCAGGAGGTGCCGTCCCCGATTACTGGTCCACATCGGCTTCTTTTGGAGCCGCATTCTCCATAGGCAGCCATTTCGCCATCCTGCCGTTTGTTTATATGGGGTGGTACGCATTCAAAGGCTTTTATAAGCAGCTTCTGGATCCTGACTACGAAGAATGGAATGAGCCGTATCATTATATGTCCCCATACCACGTAGTCACATACAGCGGATTCCTTCCTGACCGCTATTCAGAACGCCAGCTGCCCTTTTTCGGGTTCTCCTCCTCTTACAAGAGAACCACTCCTGTTTCTGCTTCCGTCCAACTGGACCTGAGGTACTGTTTCTCCCGCAAGAACTACATTACCCTCAGGGGCGGATTCTTGACAGAAGGCTATTTGCTTAAAGATCTGATCCAAGTATTACCTATATGGGCAGTGGGAACCGAATATGCACGACAAAGCATGGTGGGCCCGCTGAAAGTAGCCGTCCAGTGGGGCAATATTTCCGGATTCAACGTCTACGCCTCGATTGGTTTTGATTTCTAACATTTCTGGAAGATGAAACTGAAACACATAATAGCCATTGCCATAGCTGCAGCAAGTATTATATTCTGCCCTTCAGCCGCTTCCGCCCAGACTCCTGAGGGAGGCCAGGAAGAGACCCTCACCGCCCTGCTGAAAGAGCTGAAGGCCTCTCACTCCTCCGCCCTTGAGTCTGATTCCCTGCTGGTTGAAGCCCGGGAGCAACGCGTCAAGCTGGCAGAAATGGTCAAGGCCGCAGATGAACTTAGCCTGAAACTGTACGCACAGGATCCCGAGTTCTCATTCGACCTTGCCTTTGCACTGGAGGACATCTCGACGATGTACCAGAGTTTCCACGAGCAGTTTTCCTTGTCTGACATTTTTATGTCCGCTCCCAAAGCCGGACTCAGGCGATACACCCTTCTGGGAGAAACACTTCGTGGAATGTATCCTGTCCATCCTGTGGATACGCTCGCCCTGGACGATACCCTGGTAGCGGTGCTGCCTCTTCCCGAACCTGTCATCCAGATGGATTCCGTGCAGACCGCCCTTATCGACAGCTGCCTTTTCTACACTGAGGCCCTGACCGGGATGTACAAGGAATCCGTAGCAATGGCAATCCAGGACAGCCTGGTTTACGCCGATACTGACAAACGCCTCCTGCAGGCATACGAATATGCCCAGGCCAATTATGAGGCTTCCCAAAAGAGCATGTTCATTGGCGAGAACGCCAGCATCATCTATATTATCAGGAACTGGAAGACATTCATCCAGAACGTCAAGAGAGAGATGCACAACCGCTACTCTTCCCTTGCTTCCAGGAATGAAGACAGGGCTGGCCGTAACATCAAGCCCGGCAACAGGACCTGGGACGGGTCCTATATCCTGGCCTATTCGGTAGTGATGCTGATGCTTCTTCTGCTGGCTTTCATTGCTGCGGCGATCATCGGCTGGATTTCTTTCAAGTTTATCAAGAATGAGAAAATACGCTCGCTCAGGCCATTGTTGACCGCCATCCTTGCAATAGTCCTGTATGTCCTGCTGATGCTGTTGATAAAGTCTGCCGTAGACAACCAGTACTGGAAGATGTCCTACGACCTGCTCACGCAGTTCTCCTGGCTGACTCTCGCAATCTTCATCTCCCTTCTCATACGTATCGACATATCCCAGGCAAAGGCTTCCAGGAACATCTACCTGCCGACGCTGCTGCTGGCCTTCCTTAGCATACTTATGAGGTCGATATACCTCCCGGCCAGCGTCGTCCCCCTGGTATTCCCTCCCGCACTGCTTCTTTTCATTATCTGGCAGTCAGCGGTGAATCTCCGCTTCAGCAAGCAGGTTACAGTCACGGACAGGAGATATACCTGGACTTCAGTCGCCATCATGGTAGTCACCCTGGCTTGCTCCCTGGCCGGATATTCTATGGTTGGCGTGCTGCTGCTCACCTTCTGGACATTCCAGCTGGCTCTGCTGCACACAATCACCACCATTTACTACCTGATGAAGAAGTACTATGACATCCGTGTAGCCAAGAAAAAAGTCTTGTACCATCAAGATAACCCAAGACTGCCGCTGACTGACAAGGATGCTTACATAGAGGTTACCTGGCTGTACGACCTTATAAAGATGGTAGTAGTTCCTCTTACCATAATCTGGTCATTCCCTGCCAGTATCCACCTTACTACCAACGTATATAAGATTTCCAACGCAGGAGAATCGCTTTTCCGACAGACGCTTCTCCAAAGTAATTATACCCAATACCTGACGCTTCACAACCTTTTGATCATCCTTGCAGTATTCTTCATTTTCAGATATCTGATCTATCTGTTCAAGGGTCTTTTCAGGATCAACAAGCTGCGCAACATCATAGAGCAGGACGACAGGGGGCTGCCTCTGAAGGAAAATGACGTCAACCTCAGCCTGCCGAACACCATCATATCCGTAATCGGATGGCTGCTGTACTTCGTGATTGTTTTCGCCATACTGCACGTTCCTACTTCTGCCCTGACCATCATCACCACCGGTCTCGCCGCCGGTTTGGGATTTGCCATGAAGGACACTATCAACAACCTGTTCTATGGAATACAGCTTATGGCCGGACGCATTCGCGTCGGTGACAAGATATCCTGCGACGGAGTCCGGGGGAAAGTCCAGCGCGTCAGTTACCTGACTACCCAGATTGAAGAGGAGGACGGTTCTATCATCGCTTTTACCAACACCGACCTCTTCACCAAGAACTTCAAGAACCTTAACAGCGGCAAGAATTACGAACTGGTCAAGATACCCGTAGGGGTACGATACGGGACAGATCTTGAATTCGCCCGCAATGTCATAATAGAGGCCCTGCAACCGCTCATGGCCAAGAAAGATAAATTCGGACGCGAACTGGTCGATCCGGCATTCGGCATCGACATAAGAGTTGAAGAGTTCGGCAACAATGCGGTAACCATGGTGGCTGTGCTCTACACTACCGTGGAAACCCATTACACCTTCCCTTCACAGGCGAAGGAGGCCATTTACAACGCTTTCAAGGAAAAAGGCATTGAGATTCCGTTCAACCAGCACGACATTTACATTAAATCTAAATAACACCATTATGAAAAGAATCTTCTGCATGGTATTCTGCCTGATGGCAGCAATTGCATCCGCACAGGTAAAGGAGGATTTCGTCCCCGCTTCCAACGCGCAGCAGGGCAAGCAGTATCCTCAGGTCAATTCTGAGAGGCGCGTGCGTGTGAAAGTAAGCGCACCTGACGCAAAATATGTACAGCTTGACATCGGCGGCGTAAAATATGACCTCAAGAAAGACGCCGACGGCTCCTGGATAGGAGAATCCGATCCTCAGGACGAGGGATTCCATTACTATCAGCTTAACATTGACGGAGCAAGCGTTCCCGATCCTTCAAGCCTTTATTACTACGGCGCAAGCCGCTGGGGCAGCGGAATAGACGTCCCCGCTGCAGATGAAGACTTCTATGCAGTCAAGAACGTTCCTCAAGGCGAAATCCGCGAGATTTACTACTGGTCTGAACTGAGCCAGTCAATGCGCCACACATTCGTATACGTTCCTGCCGAGTATGACAAGAACCCCACCAAGAGATATCCCGTGCTCTATCTCCAGCACGGAGGAGGAGAAAACGAATACGGCTGGCCTCAGCAGGGTAAGACCGCCCAGATAATGGACAACCTCATCGCAGCAGGAAAGGCCGTTCCATTCATCATCGTAATGGAGAACGGTTCCGTTGCGATGCCGCGTCCTGCAGGCGGAATGATGGGAGGATTCGACTTTGCCGGAGCTTTTGGCAACGTCCTCGTCAATGAGACCATCCCTATGATAGACGCCAGGTTCAGGACCATCCCCGACAGCGCCCACCGTGCAATGGCAGGTCTGTCGATGGGAGGAATGCAGACTAAGTCCGTCTGCCTGGCCCATCCCGACGTATTCTCCAACATAGGAATCTTCAGCGGTGGCACCATCACTGTGGCCGATGCTGACAACACCCCCGGATTCAGGGCAACCAACAAGCTCGTGTTCGTAAGCTTCGGCAGCCGCGAACTCGAGAACAGGGTGGCAGGCTTCGGCGACGGGACCGACCCCATTCAGGAGACACAGGAGCTCAAGGCCTCCGGAGCCAACGCCCACTACTACATTTCCCCCGGTACCGCTCACGAATGGCTGAGCTGGAGACGCGCGCTGTACAACTTCGCACAGCTCCTTTTCAAATAGTGATCTGAGATGATATTAAACACTAAACTTTCAATTGTTGCAGCCGCTGCGGCCTTGTTGGCACTGACCGGCTGCAACAGTTCAAACAAGACCTTGAAGACGGAGACCATCACATTCGACGACTCCGCCGAATATACCGACTTATCTGTCAATGCAGAGCTCCCGACTTCCGTCAAAGGCGTTTCGGGTGTAATCCGCAAGGGCCTGATTGACATAATGGACTCCCAACTGGCCTTCATAGGCTCATACGAAGGAGAGAGGCTGTTCGAACCCTATGACGGAAATCCGGACGACAATGCCGCAGTTGTGGACTACTATCGCCGCAAGGCCATCGAAGTGATGGATGCCAGAGCCGCTGAAGACTATGAAGAGCGGGCTTCCTATATTATGGAAGACGAAGACCTTACAGAAGAACAGAAAAAAGAGATTCTTGAAGACACCCCACGATGGGAATATGACTTCAACCTTGAAAAGCAATATGAAACCGACCGTTTCGTAGTGTTCAACTCCACGGACTATGTATTCCTGGGCGGCGCCCACGGAGGCGTCACTGGCCAGGGCTCCCCTACTTTCGACAAGAAGGACGGACACCGAGTGGAGAAGTTCCTCAAGGACGACGCCCTTGTCCCTATGCAAAGCCTCCTGCTTGCCGGGCTGGTAGACTACCTTTCCGATGACGAGGGTTCAGTCAATGCAGAGAACGTTCGTGACTACCTGTTCTTGGATGACGAGACTATCCCCTTCCCGGTCTGGACTCCACACCCCACCGAAGAAGGCCTATGCTTTGTCTACCAGCAGTACGAGATTGCCGCTTATGCTATGGGAATGCCTTCATTCATAATCCCTTACGACGCCCTCAGGCCGTATCTTACGCCCGAGGCCGCCGACTTGCTGAACATTAAATAGACAAGACAAAACCTATGAAAAGAACTATCCTTTGCGCAACGCTCAGTCTCATCTGCGTCGCGTCTTTCGCCTGCACGAACCTCATCGTGGGCAAGAAAGCTTCTGTTGACGGGAGCGTGATCTGCACCTACAATTGCGACGGATTCGGATTCGCTTCGCCATTGTCATACTCCCCTGCCGGGAGGCATGCACCGGGCGAGATGATTGCCTTGAGGGGAATGGGGCCAGGAGGCGGAGAAGCCCGTCTGATCCCGCAGGTCGAATACACCTACGGCGTGGCCGGCCTGATGAACGACCACCAGGTATCCATCGTGGAGACCACCTGGGACGGACGAGAAGAACTGGTCAACCGTGACGGATGGTTCGACTACTTCACGCTGATGGCCATAACCCTTCAGAGAGCTGCCACTGCTCGCGAGGCCATTGCCGTGATAGACCATCTTGTACAGGAGTACGGATACAACTCTACAGGCGAAAACCTCACCATCTGCGACAAGGACGAAGCCTGGATAATGGAAATCATAGGCAAGGGACCCGGCAACAAAGGAGCCGTTTGGGTCGCTGTCAAGCTCCCCGACGACTGCATCACCGCGTGGGCGAACTCCAGCCGCATCCGCAAATTCCCCCAGACCAAGAAGATAGACAAGAAACTCGGCTTCTACGTAGCCGAAGACTGCATGTACAGCGCAGAGTGCATCTCCTTTGCAAAGGAGAAGGGCTATTACAGCGGCCCTGACGCCGACTTCAGCTGGCGCGAGGCTTACGGCCCCCTGGATTTCAGCGCAATACGCTATTGCGAAGCCCGCGTTTGGAGTTTCTTCCGCCATCATTACGATACCGCCGAGATGGACAAATACCTCCCCTACCTTGACGGAGACCTCAGCGTATACGACCAGCTGCCTCTCTGGATAAAACCGGACGCACCGGTTTCTGTCCGCGACATAATGAGCGACATGCGCGACCACTACGAAGGCACCGCGCTGGATATGACTGCTGACGTCAGCGCCGGCCCCTGGGCTTCGCCCTACCGCAGCCAGCCAATCAACTACGAGTCCAGCGACGGCACCAAGATGTTCCGCGAGAGGCCTATAGGATGCCAGCAAAGCGGAATGACCATGGTCTGCCATATGCGCGGTTGGCTTCCTGACGTCCTCGGAGGAATAACCTACTTCAATATGGACGACGCCTCGATGGTGGCATACGTCCCCGTCTACTGCGGCATCAACCGCGTTCCGGAACCATTCCGCCGCGAGAACAACAATATGCAGGAGTTCAGTTTCGAGAGCGCTTTCTGGATGAACAATTTCGTAGCCAATATGGGATATCCGCGCTACAGCGCTATGATAGGCGACCTGAAGGAAGCCCAGAAAGAGCTTGAGGACTTCTATGCCGAAGACCAGAAAGAGGTTGAGGAACGCGCCGCCACAATGCAGGCCGGCGACCTGGTGACATACCTGACAAGCAAGACTGAGAGCTATACCAATATGATGATGGATCGCTGGGAGAAACTATACAAACTGCTGATTGTAAAGTATAATGACCAGACCATAGCCCGAGGCATGGGAGACCAGCCCAAATACTCTCCCGTATTCATAGATGCGGTGAAGGCCCAGACCGGCAGCCGCTATGTAAAACCTGACCAGAATTAAAAACACATAAAGATGAAGAAGTTACTCACGATATTGGGAACAGCCCTGGCAAGTATTGCCGCATTGGCCCAGAACCCCATCACCTCGGTGATGTACACGCCGGACCCGGCTCCATATGTACATGACGGCAAACTATATATGTTTGTCGACCACGACGAGGATGACGCCACCAACTACAAGATGAAGGACTGGGTGCTTTTCAGCACTGAGGATATGGTCAACTGGACCTATCTGGGCACCCCTATGTCC
>JAFRXC010000019.1 GCA_017437825.1 Bacteroidales bacterium | reverse complement strand
TGAGCCAGGATCAAACTCTTCTTTGTATATTTTCTATTTCTCTAAGTTCGCTCCTGACACTTTTTCTTAAAAAGAAATCAACGCTCTCGATTCATTAAAATTAATCGGTACTTGCTTGTACTTCCTTCAGTCTTGTCAATGATCTTTCATAAAAACACGCCGTTTCCGGCGGTCGCCCACCCTGTTTTCATCAGGAGGGAATGCAAAGGTACTGCAAATTTTTAATCTTGCAAATTTTTTTACAAAATATTTTCAATTATTTTTTGCCCGAATTCTTTAAAATCCTAGCTTTCAATTCATAAGACCTCAACTTATCTTTATAAAAATTATTCGCGTTAGTCTTTATTATATCCAAAGCCGCGTCAGAGTTGCCTTCCCAACGCCTGCAGTCGTACACGACATCATATATACGGCCTATCTGCCAGTCCCTGCTGATGCGAAGGCCCACCGCATAATCCTCGCCGTATTTGGTGGTGGGGAAATTGATCTTGCGCAGCACGGGGACGAAGAATCCGCGCGGAGCTCCAAGGCCGTTGATGCGCAGGGCGTTGTTGCGGCCGTTGTCCGGCGTCCACTCACGATGGTCTATGACTCCCGGAGGGATCACGTTCATCTGGAAGTCCGTAATCTGGTACGTACCTATGGCCATTGCGCAGTTCTGCTCATAGAATGCCTTGACGAATTTTTCAAGGGTGGTGCCGTCGTGGTACACGTCGTCGGAATCCAGCTGTATTGCAAAGCGGCCGCACTTGGGATGGTGGATAGCCGCGTTCCAGTTGCCGCCTATGGCATGGTACGACGGATCCTGGGCAATGTACACCAGGCGCGGATCGTCCTTGAAGGCCATTATCTGATCTACAGTGCCGTCCGTGGAGTTGTCGTCCACCACTATGACGTTGAAGGGGAACGATGTTTTCTGCGTAAGCGCGGAGGATATGGCCTGCCCTATCGTGCGCACCCTGTTCTTGCAAGGGATGACTACTGACGCCTCGTATTCGAAATCCCCCTGGCGGAGGTCCACCGGAGCGAACTCGGGAGAAAGCCAGGCGCCAACCGCTTTCAGGTGCTCCGTACACACAGCCTCCATCTCTATCTGCACCTCGCGGTTGCGAGGGTCTACGTAGTCGAACTGCTTCTGCCCGGACGCGCGCGTATCGTCCTCCACTTCATAATAAAGATACTCGCCCACGCGCACGAGGCCTCCTATTCGCGAAAGCCTGAGGCGCAGGTCGTAAAGCCCCGCGTATTTATATGACGATTCAGACATCCCCGCGGCCGCCTCCTTCAGGGCAGGGACGCTCACCAGCAGCACAGAGCCGAAGTCGAAATCGTCCCGGAGCGAACCGCACTGATAGTCTATGACGGGCGCTTCTGTGAGGCGGTCGCCGCAGAGCTGGAAATGGTCTGCATAGACCATTGAGGCAGCAGTGTCGCGAGCCACCTGCTCCATCCTTTCCAGGCCGTAATTGACCCATCTGAGTTCGGTTTGTTTGGTAATGAGCAATACGAAGTCACCTGCCGCCTTAGAGGCGATGTCCTTCACTGTCTGGGAAGAAGGTCTGGGAGAAATGTTGAAAGTCTGCATATATAGCGGTTTTGGGGGTGTAAATTTAACACCTATTTTTATTATATTTGTGAGTTAAGACAACATTATGGACAAGAAACTCATAATTATTCCAACTTATAACGAGATAGAGAACATAGAGGCAATAACCCGCAAAGTGTTCTCGATGGAAGGCGACTATCACATCCTGGTAATAGACGACGGCTCCCCTGACGGGACTGCCGCCAAGGTGAAGAGCCTCCAGGAAGAATTCCCCGACAGGCTCTTTATGATAGAGCGCAGCGGGAAACTGGGTCTTGGCACCGCATATCTCACCGGCTTCAAGTGGTCGCTGGAAAAAGGCTATGACTACACCTTCGAGATGGACGCCGACTTCTCCCACAATCCGGACGACGTCCCCCGTCTTTACGACGCTTGCAAGAGTGGGGCTGACCTGGCCGTGGGCAGCCGCTACTGCAACGGCATCAGCGTGGTAGACTGGCCGCTGGGACGCATCATGATGTCGTATTTCGCATCGTTGTACGTAAGGACAGTGCTCAGGATGAAAGTGTTCGACTGCACCGCAGGTTTCGTATGCTATTCCCGCAGGGTGCTGGAGACAATAGACCTGGACGGAGTAAGGATGAAAGGCTACGGATTCCAGATAGAGATGAAATACACCGCCTTCAAGCTGGGATTCAAGATTGCCGAAGTCCCCATCATATTCATAAACAGGCAGCTTGGCACCTCAAAGATGTCCGGAAGCATATTCGGCGAAGCCTTCTGGGGTGTCCTCAAGCTGAGGTTCCGTAAAATTAGACCCAAGAAAGCATGAAAAAGTTTCTCTCTCTGATTTTGACAGCCGCCGCGGTTTTCAGCCTGGCGTCCTGCGGAGGAATGGAAGAGGAATTCCTGGACAATTCCTACGTATACATTTCTGACGGGTCCGGCAATTCCAGCGCCACTGTCATAGATGACAAGAAATTCAACCCCTTCACTCTCTGGGTTACTTTCAGTTCTGCAAAGACAGACCTGGACGGTACTGTAGAAGTATATTATGAGGCTGTCGCGGACGGGCTCAAAGAAGGAGTCGACTACACCATAAAGACAGAGAGCAAGAGCCCGCTCAAGTTCACTCCAGGCAATTATGTCGTCCCTCTGCGTATCGTATGGGAGTATAAGACTCCCAACGAAGGCACCCTGACCATAAAACTCAAGGGAAGCAATCTGTCATACCTGCAGATGGGTTACCCGGGAATGAGCGCCAGCACTAACAAGAGCACGTTCGTGTTCACAAAGAAATCTTCTGGAAATTAATCAATCCATTATATGAAAAAAGCATTGTTAAGCTTGCTGCTTGCGGCTGGAGCCGTGAGCGCTATGGCCGACGAGGCCCGTCTGCTGCGTTTTCCTGCCACAAACGGACAGGAAGTGGTATTCACATACGCAGGAGACCTCTACACAGTTCCCATCAACGGCGGAGAAGCCAGGAGGATTACCTCCCATATTGGATATGAGATCTTCGCCAGGTACTCCCCTGACGGAAAGACCCTCGCATTCACTGGCGAGTATGACGGCAACCGAGAGGTCTACACAATGCCTGCTATCGGCGGCGAGCCCCAGAGGGTGACATACACCTCCACCAATGCCAGGGACGAACTGGGAGACCGCATGGGCCCCAACAACATAGTTATGGCCTGGACCAACGACGGCAAGAACATCCTATACCGCAACCGCATAGGCGACGGATTCCCCGGCAACCTCTGGTCAGCCCCGGCAGACGGAGCAATGCCCCAGAAACTTCCTCTCCCGGAGGGAGGATGGTGCAGCTGGTCCCCTGACGGAAAGCAGCTGGCGTACAACCGCGTGATGAGGGAGTTCCGTACCTGGAAGTACTACCGCGGAGGTATGGCGGACGACATCTGGATCTGGAATCCGGACCGCAAGACCGTGGAGAACGTAACCAGCAACGTGGCTCAGGACATATTCCCTATGTGGATTGGAGATGAAATCTTCTTCGCCTCCGACAGGGATATGACAATGAACATCTTTGTCTACAACACAAAGACCAAGACCACCCAGAAGGTCACCAACTTCACCGACTACGACGTCAAGTTCCCCAGCAGCAACGGCCGTGTGATAGTGTTCGAGCAGGCAGGCTGGATCTGGAAACTGGATCCCGCCACCCGCCAGGCTCAGAAAATCAACATAAGCATTAGCGCAGAGAACATTTACGCCCGCCCGGAGATAAAGGATGTAGCCGGAAGGCTCACCGCAATGAGCGTATCTCCTGACGGAAGCAGGGCCGTAGTCACCGCCCGCGGAGAAGTCTTCGACGCTCCCGTAGGCAACGGCGTAACACGCAACCTCACCCGCACTGCTGGCGCTCACGAGCGCGCCGCCGACTGGAGTCCTGACGGAAAGAGCATAGCCTTCATCAGCGACCGCACAGGCGAAACAGAAATCTGGCTCCAGGACGCCCAGGACGAGAGCAAAGCCCCTGTCCAGCTCACCAGCAACAACGACACATACATCCGCTCCCTGCAGTGGAGCCCGGACGGAAAGAAGATCCTCTACACCGACCGCAAGAACCGCATCCTGGAGGTTGATCCCGCCACCAAGGCCCGCAAAGTCATAATGACCTGTCCCGAAAGCGAATTCTACGGAGTCGAGTATTCTCCTGACAGCAAGTGGATAACCTATACCAAGCCCGCCGCAAACGAGATGAGCGTGGTTTACGTATACAACCTGGATTCCGGCAAGGAGTATCCCGTCACCGAGAGGTGGTACAACTCCAGCGGCCCGGTCTTCAGCGCCGACGGCAAATACCTCATCTTCAGTTCTGATCGCGACCTCTCCCCTATCTACAGCCGCGTAGAATGGGATTACGCATATTCCAATATGAGCGCCAGCTATATGGCTATGCTCGCCAAGGACACCCCTTCCCCGCTGCTGCCTAAGGACGGCGTAAGCGCAACCCAGCCCGCCAAGGAAGATGGCAAGGAAGGCACCGTGACGGTCAAAATCGATCCCGAAGGACTCGCAGACCGCATCGTCAAGCTGCCTGTAAGGATTCAGGGCAGGGGCGGCGGCGTTTACTGCGACGGCAGCAAGCTGTGGTACTCTGCAGGACGCGAGACCCGCTGCTACGACTTCGCCACAGGAAATGACGATTCCTGCGTGGATGCAGGCTTCTCCTATCGCGCAGGCGACAAGAAGGCCATCTTCTCCAAGGGCAACGATTATTACGTGGAGAGCTTCCCCGCTCCCAGGGTAAGCCTTTCCAACAAGGTGGATATGGGCAACCTCAGCGCAGAGGTAGACTACAGCCTGGAATGGCCTCAGATTTTCGACGAAGTTTGGCGTGCTTTCCGCGACGGCTTCTACCTGGAGAATATGCACGGACGCGACTGGAAGGCCCTCAAGACCAAATACGCCGCGCTCCTGCCTTATGTCAAGACCCGCCTCGACCTCAACTACGTGATCGGAGAGATGATTTCCGAGCTTGCCTGCGGCCACGCATACATCACCGTTGGTGAATACCCCAAGGCCCCGCGCACTCAGATGGGACTCCTTGGCGCCGAGATGGTCAAGGACCGCAGCGGTTTCTTCAAGATCACCAAGATACTCCAGGGCGCGCCTTACTCAGAAAGCCTGCGCTCCCCTCTTACCGAACCCGGCATAGAGGTCAAGGTCGGAGACTTCATCACCGCAATCAACGGCGTATCCACCAAGGACGTGAACAACATCTACAAGATGCTTGTAGGCAAGGCAGGAGTCCTCACAGAACTCACAGTGAACTCTTCTGCCGCAGCCGGCGGAAAAAAGGTGGTAGTGAAGCCCATAGACGACGAATACCCTCTGTACCACTACGAGTGGGTTCAGAACAATATCAAGACCGTGGAGGAGAAGTCCGGCGGAAAGGTCGGCTACATATACATCCCTGATATGAGCGAGGAAGGACTGAACGAGTTCGTACGCTACTACTATCCTCAGCTTGACAAGGAAGCCCTCATAATCGACGACCGTGCCAACGGAGGCGGAAACGTATCTCCTATGATCATCGAGCGTCTGCAGAGGGAGGCCTATCGGATGACAATGTACCGCACCGGCACCACTACAGGAACCATTCCTGAGGGAACTCATACCGGACCCAAGGTGCTCCTCATTGACAAGTATTCCGCATCTGACGGAGACCTGTTCCCGTGGAGCTTCAAGGCCAACAACCTTGGAACCGTCATCGGAACCAGGACCTGGGGCGGAATCATCGGCATCAGCGGATCGCTGCCATACCTTGACGGCACCGATGTCCGCGTTCCGTTCTTCACCAACTACGACGCCAAGACTGGCGAGTGGATCGTGGAGAACCACGGCGTGGATCCTGACATCCTCCTGGACAATGATCCTGTGAAGGAGGCTGCCGGCATTGACGAGCAGCTCCTGAAGGCCGTAGAGGTTGCCCTTGAGCAGATCAAGACCCGCAAGCCTCTCCCTGGTGTACCAGCACCCCGCACCTTCAAGGATCTCGGTCTTCCTGACATCAAATAACCTCTTTTGAGAGGATAGAGTTAGGGCTGAAAAGTGAGACAATAGCAGGCTTGACGCCGAAATCACTTTTCAGCCCTAACTCTATCCTCTCCTTCCGATGCTCTTTTTGTCAAATATTTCTTAACTCAGAAGACGTATTTGGGTATTTATTGTGTTATTATATTGCATATAATGCAAGTATTGTTAATACCGCTTCTGCAAACAACTATTTTATAGCATTATATCCTAAGCTTCCTGACGGGCAATTAGAGGTCAAGCGACTGAACAACCCTCCCTTCGTTTAGGATGACATAGGCGGACAGAGCCCCAAAGCCCCACGTACCTCCGAGCGCAGTGGTGCTGTGTCCGGAGCAGGGGGTATAGCCACGAGAAACCCGTGGCCGCCCGTGGCCTCGTGAACGGGTGGCTGGCGCTTGCGCCAGACGGGATGGAGCGAAGCGGAAGGTTTTCGTGGCTATACCCCCTGCTCGGGACAAATGAGGCGGAGGGAGATGCGGGAGCGGTCGAGGTCAACTTGGAGGACGGTGACTTTGATATGCTGGTGGAGCTTGAGGATTTTGGAGGGGTCTGCCAGGCCTTTGACGCCCATTTGCGAGGCGTGGATGAGGCCGTTCTCATGAAGGCCTATGTCCACGAAGGCGCCGAAGTTGGTGATGTTGGTCACTATGCCGGGAAGTTCCATCCCCACTTTCAAGTCCTCTATGGAGTGAACGTCCTGGGCGAATTCGAATTCCTGTGCCGCCTGGCGCGGGTCGAGGCCCGGTTTGAGGAGCTCCTTGAGAATGTCGTTGACTGTGGGAAGGCCGAAAGTATCGTCAGTGTAGTCCCCTGCATTGATCTTGCTGACAAGTTCAGCGTTGCCCACCAGTTCCTTGACCGGAACACCCAGGTCTGCAGCCATCTTGTCAACTATATGATAGGCCTCCGGATGCACTGCAGAGTTGTCCAGAGGGTTCTTTGCGTCCCTGATACGCAGGAAGCCCGCACACTGCTCGAAGGCTTTGGGGCCGAGACGGGGCACTTTGAGGAGCTGGGAACGGGAGGCGAAGCCGCCTGCGGAGTCTCTGAAAGAGACGATGCCTGCGGCGAGAGCCGGGCCCACTCCGGCGACATATGAGAGAAGGTACGGACTGGCCGTATTAAGGTTTACTCCAACGCTGTTCACGCAGTGCTCTACTGTGTTGTCAAGTTTCTCTTTCAGAAGAGCCTGGTCAACGTCGTGCTGGTACTGGCCTATACCCAGGTTCTTGGGATCTATCTTTACCAGTTCCGCCAGCGGGTCCATCAAACGGCGGCCTATAGAGACGGCGCCGCGGACGGTTACATCTTCGTCCGGGAATTCCTTTCTGGCAGCCTCTGAGGCGGAGTAGATGGATGCTCCGTCTTCACTTACAAGCCATACTTTGCACCCCTCAGGGAGCTGGATTTTCTTGAAGAATTCCTCAGTCTCACGTGATGCAGTACCGTTGCCCAGGGCTACGGCCTGGATGGAATACTTCTCCAGCATTTCCTGAACCTCTATGATGGATTTGACCTTCTGGTTCTGGGGCGGATGAGGAAAGATGACAGTATGATGCAGCAAAGAGCCGTATTCGTCAAGGCAGGCTATCTTGCAGCCGTTCCTGAAGCCAGGGTCTACCGCCATCGTGCGCTTCTGCCCCAACGGGGCGGAGAGCAGCAGCTGGGTAAGGTTCTCGCCAAATACTTTGATCGATTCTATATCGGCCTTTTCCTTGGCTTCTTTTATTATTTCGTTGGTGATTGATGGCTCCAGCAGGCGTTTGAATGAATCCTCAACCGCCATCTTTATCTGCTCTGCAAGCGGTTCTGCCGGATAAGAATGCTCCTGGCAGAAATCGTAATAGAGTTTCTTGGAGCATTTTTCCGCATCGGTGTCCAGGCTCACGGAGAGGAAGCCCTCGCCGCTGGCGCGGAGGATGGCCAGAAGGTTATGCGCCGGAATGCGCTGAATGGGCATCGAAAAATTGAAGTAGCTGCGGTATTTGGCTGCTTCGGGATTGTCCTGCGCAGCCTTCGTGGCCTTAGCCACGATGCGCCTTGCGCGGAATATCCCGCGCAGCGTCTCACGCACGGAGGCAGTCTCGCTCAGGCGCTCGGCAATTATATCTCTCGCGCCCGCAAGGGCCTCCTCGACGCCGGGAACCTTGTCCCCCACATACTTCTGAGCCTCAGCCTGAGGATTGCGTGTGCGCACGGCAAACATAACGTCCGCCAGAGGCTCTAAACCTGCCTCCTTGGCGGCCGTAGCCCTGGTGCGGCGCTTGGGCCTGTAAGGGAGGTACAGGTCTTCCAGTTCGGCCGGAATCACGCATTTCTCTATCGCAGCCTTCAATTCAGGAATAAGCTTATCCTGCGAGGCTATGGTCTCCAGGATAGTTGCCTTGCGCTTTTCCATATCCTGGTAAAGGTCCACCCAATGCTTTATCTCGGCTACGGAGGCGTCGTCCAGACCGCCGGTGCGCTCCTTGCGGTAGCGGCTGATGAACGGTATGGTGTCTCCCTGCTCGAACATAAGGGCGCAGTTCTCTATCTGCCAGGCTTTCACCTGCATCTGCTGCGCGATATGGTTTACGTAGATGTCTTTCACTATGCCCTGGATATTTCTTTCAATTCTTCTCGGTATGCGGTAAGGATGCGTGATCTGGACACGAAACCCTTGTATCTCTTTTCAGAATCCACCACCGGCAGCCTCCAGGCTCCGGTCTTGTCGAACTTGGCCATCACACTGTCCATCTTCTCATCCATCTTCACATATGTGGGTGGCTGTACCATCAGGTTGTACACCTTCAATGAGTCGTATTTGCTCTCGTCAAAAAGCAATTTGCGTATGTTCTCTATGTTGACAAGGCCTTGGAACACGCCCCTTTCGTCCACCACTGCCACTAGGGCGGCGTTGCTGCCGGAAATGACGCCCACCAGATTTCTCAGACTGGCGTCAGGAGCTATGCGCGGATACTTGTCACGCACCAGGTCCGACGTCTTGAGCAGCGTAAGCACAGCCTGGTCGCTGTCGTGAGTCAGGAGATCTCCCGCCTGGGCGATACGCTTTGTGTAGATGGAGTATTTCTCAAACAGACGCGTGGTTCCGAACGATATTGTGGCGGCTATGATAAGCGGAAGGAACAGTTCGTATCCTCCCGTTATCTCCGCGATGAGGAAGATGGCGGTTAGCGGCGCCTGCATCACGCCTGCCATCATCGCCGCCATACCCACAAGGACGAAGTTCTGTTCCGGCACCGTTATCCCCCGCGTCGCGAACAGCAGGTTGAGGCTGCGCGCGATTACGAATCCCAGGATTGCCCCTACGAAAAGGGTTGGACCAAAAGTGCCTCCCACGCCGCCTCCGACGTTGGTGAACGTCATTGCCAGCACCTTGACCAGGAAGACCAGCAGGAAGAAAAGAGGAACGCCCCAAGGGCTGTCCAGCATAAATGAAAGCGGCGTCTGTGTGTCAATCTCCAGAACGTGGCCGTTTAGCAGCGAAATGATGGATGTATAACCCTCTCCGTACAGCACGGGGAAAAGGAATATGAGGATACCCAGGCCCAGGGCGCACAATGCCCAACGGCCATAGGGATTCTTCATTCTGCCTAGCTTGTCTTCAAGCCCCAGGGTAGCATTCATAAAGAATACGGACCCCACACCGCACAGCATTCCCATCAGGATATAGAACGGGATATTCTGCATGGAGAACGGGGTGAGGGTGCAATGGAACATTGCGGTCTGCCCCGTGAAAATGTACGAAACCACCGTGGCGGACATTGCAGAGAGCAGCAATGGCAGAAGGGACGCCATGGAGAGATTGAACATCAATATCTCCATAGTGAACAGTATGCCTGCCAGAGGGGCCTTGAAAATGCCCGCTATGGCTCCCGCCGCGCCGCATCCCAGCAGCACAGTGATGTTGGCATAGGAGAACTTGGCCAGACGGGCCAGGTTGGAGCCGATTGCCGCGCCCGTGTAGACAATTGGCGCCTCGGCTCCCACGGAGCCTCCAAAGCCTATTGTCACGGCGCTGGCGGCCATCGAAGACCACATATTGTGGCTCTTTATATGGGATTCGTTCCGGGAGACGGCTTCAAGAACGCGGGTTACTCCGTGGCTGATGTTGTCCTTTACGAAATACTTCACGAAAAGCAGCGACAGGAGCATGCCCACACCCGGTATCAGCAAGTTTGCAAAGCGGTAGGAGAAGCCAGCGGAAAGAGGGATCAGGCCCTCCTTGATCCATTCTATCAAAAACCTGAGAAGGACGGCAGCCCCTCCGGAAAGAAGGCCCGCCGCCAATGCCAGGATAAGTACTCTGGTGTCTTCCGGCAGATTGTAAAAAGGCCGGAGCTTAAGCTTCGACCTCTGATGAATCTTCATCCCCTCCATATTGGGAAATATTGTCGTCAGGCAAGGCCTCGTTCTCGGTATCGGAGGCTCCGGCCTGTCCTGCTCCGTCGTCTTCTTCCTCGTCAAGCCATTTCTCTATGTCTTCAAGGTCATCTGTCTTGACTTGTATCTTTACGAGATATATAGCATCCGGTATTTCAAGGGTTACGGCATAGAAACTGGTGCCGTCCGGCTTGGGATACTTTGTGAGGTCCGGCAGATAATCGGAGAAGCCCTTCGGATACTTTTCTGCAAACGCCCTTGACAGTTCTTCCGACATCTTTTCATAACTCACTACATGTCTCTTCTTAGTGTCCATAATTCATTAGGTTTTACCCTGCAATAATAGGATATTATTTTGAAATAAAAGACTACTTGCGATTATTTTTTGAAAAAGAATGATTTCTGGGCTTTTTTGCGCTCCGGGTCCCTCTCCACGAATACAGGCTTCATTGTCCTGGGATCCAGCCCGGTATAGAACATTACGGATGACGTGGTCATAGGCGTAGGAGTGAAATCCTGCACCTGGTCCATATACAGGCCCTTCAGGTACCTGTTGGAGGACAACTTGGCCATATCCCTGGCAGTACAGCCCGGATGTGAAGATATGAAATACGGAACCAGCTCCACGTGCGTACCTTCCTTTGCGTTCAGCTTGTCAAACTCCTTGCGCAGGCGCTCGAAGAGCTTGAAGGACGGCTTTGCCATATACTTGAGGACATTGTCCTCGGTATGCTCCGGAGCCACCTTCAGACGGCCGGAAGTATGCTCCAGCACCAGCTCCTTGAAATACGGATATGAGGTCTCGTCCACGAATCCGTTCTCCGTAAGGAAGAGGTCGTAGCGGATTCCGCTGCCTATGTAGGCGTGGCGTATGCCCTTTGTCTTCATCACTCGGTGGTACATATCCAGCACCCTGGCGTGGGAACGGTCCAGGTTCTTGCATATGGACGGATAGAGGCAGGACTTGCGGCGGCAGATGTCGCACATCACCGGATTCTTGCCCTTCATCCCGTACATATTGGCAGTAGGGGCTCCAAGGTCAGAAATGTTGCCCGCGAAGCCGGGCAGTTTGTTCAGTGCCCTGGCCTCCGCGACTATGGATTCTTCGCTGCGGGACTGGATGAACTTGCCCTGATGGGCGGCGATGGTGCAGAAGTTACAGCCACCGAAACATCCCCTGTGGGTGATGATGGAGAACTTTATCATATCGTATGCCGGGATGCGCTTGCCCTTGTACCTGGGATGAGGCAGTTTGGTGAAAGGCAGGTCCCAGAACGAATCCATTTCCGCCTCCGATGCGGGAGGATACGGCGGATTGATCTGCACGTATCCGTCCTTGACCCTCTCCACTATCGTCTGCGGGTGCATCATATTGGTGTGGGTCTCAATCTGATGGAAATTCTCGGCGAAGGCCAGCTTGGACTCCAGGCACTCTTCGTATGAATGAAGCACCAGCGCCTCCGGAGCCCTGGACTTGCCGTGGCTGAAGAACGCCAGCTGGGGAATCTTGCGGATGTCTCCCATATTGCGCTGATGCTCGATGGCCCTGGCCAATTCCAGCATAGGCCTCTCCCCCATTCCGTAGCAAAGCCAGTCGGCACGGGAATCTATCAGGATTGAAGGCATCAGCTTGTCTTCCCAGTAATCGTAATGCGTCAGGCGCCTGAGCGACGCCTCTATTCCGCCGATTACTATGGGGGTTTCGGGATAGAGTTTCTTCAGTATGCGGCAGTACACAGTGACGGCGCGGTCAGGCCTCTGGCCGGCGCGGCCTTCGGGGGTGTACGCGTCGTCGTGGCGAAGGCGGCGGGATGCGGTGTAATGGTTCACCATAGAATCCATCGCCCCGGAATTGACGGCGAAATACAGCCTGGGCGCGCCCAGTTTCTTGAAATCCCTGAGGTCGTCCCTCCAGTTTGGCTGGGGCACTACGGCCACCCTGTAGCCGAATTTCTGAAGGTAACGGGCTATGCAGGCCGTCCCGAACGAGGGATGGTCCACGAAAGCGTCGCCGGTGAAGAAAATGATGTCTATATAATCCCAGCCAAGAGCTTCGACTTCCTTGGCGGAGGTTGGGAACATATATGCCGTTGAAGGGTTGTCCATCGGAATTACATTCTGTCAGGAAGACGTATGCCCAGTATTCCCATAGCCTTTTCCAGTACGGACGCGAAGATCTCCAGCAGCACCAGCCTGGCCTTCAGGGTCTCGGCATTCTCCTCCCTGAGGACGGGAGTGTCGTGATAGTACTGGTTGAATTCCTTGGCAAGGTCGTAGGAGTAGTTGGCGATGACAGCCGGGGAGAAATCCGCGGCAGCATCCTGTATCTTCTGAGGGAAGGTGTTGAGCAGCTTTATAAGCCTTATCTCCTTCGCGCTTGGCTCGAAAGAAGGGCTTATCGCGCCCTGGAAACCTCTCTCCTCGGCTTTGCGAAGGATTGACTTGATACGGGCGTGAGTATACTGTATGAATGGTCCGGTATTGCCATTGAAGTCTATCGATTCCTTGGGGTTGAAGAGCATCTTCTTCTTGGGATCCACCTTCAGGATGAAGTATTTGAGGGCTCCCAGGCCTATCATCCTGTAGAGTTCTTCCTTCTGCTCTTCCTCGAGGCCTTCCAGTTTTCCGGACTCCTCAGAGGTGGCCTTGGCCTCCTGGTACATCTTCTCGATGAGGTCGTCTGCGTCCACCACGGTGCCTTCGCGGGATTTCATCTTGCCTTCGGGGAGTTCAACCATTCCATAGGAAAGGTGGAATATGTCCTTGGCCCAGCCATATCCCAGCTTGCCAAGAATGAGCTTGAGCACCTGGAAATGGTAGTTCTGCTCGTCGCCCACAACGTAAACGTGGGAATCCAGGCTGAACTCGCTGAAACGGCGTTCTGCGGTTCCAAGGTCCTGGGTAATGTACACTGATGTTCCGTCGGAACGGAGCAGGAGCTTGCGGTCGAGGCCGTCGGCTGTGAGGTCGCACCAGACGGAGCCGTCCGCCTCCCTCTCGAAGACGCCCATATCCAGGCCCTTCTGAACCAGTTCCTTGCCCAGAAGGTATGTCTGTGACTCGTAATAAACCTTGTCGAAAGAAATGCCGAGTGCCTTGTAGGTCTGTTCGAAGCCTTCAAACACCCAGCCGTTCATCATAGCCCACAGCTCGCGCACTTCCTTGTCGCCCTGCTCCCACTTGACCAGCATCTCGTGGACTGCGTCAATCACGGACGGGTCTTCCTTCTCCATCTTGGCGAACTCCACGTAGCAGTCGCCTACCAGATGGTCGCCCTTCTTGCCGGTGGACTCAGGCGTCGCGCCGTTGAAACGCTGCTGCCAGGCATACATACTCTTGCAGATATGCACGCCGCGGTCGTTCACCAGGGTGGTCTTGATCACGTTGTTGCCTGCAGCCTTGAGCAGTGCGGAAACGGAATCTCCCAGGAGGTTGTTGCGGATATGTCCCAGATGGAGGGGCTTGTTGGTGTTGGGTGAAGAGAACTCCACCATTATGTTGCGGCCGGTGGAAGGCAGCTGCCCGAAGGAAGCGTCCTGCGAAATGGCCGTGAAAAGTTCATTCCAGTACAAAGAAGACAGGAGAATGTTCAGGAAGCCCTTTACAACGTTGAACCCGCTTATCTCGGGCACATTAGCCTTGAGCCACTCGCCTATGGCCGTACCCGTCGCTTCAGGAGAAGTACGGGACACCCTTAAAAGAGGGAAGACGACCAGTGTAAAGTCGCCTTCGAACTCTTTGCGGGTAACCTGGACCTGCAGCGCAGATGCGTCCATCCCGGCATTGTACAATACATTTATGGCCTCTGCGGCCTTGGATGCGATAAATGATTCAGGTGTCATCAGCCCAAGTAAGTTTTAAGAAGTTTGCTTGCATTTGGCTTCTTGAGCTTGCGGATGGCCTTCTCCTTTATCTGGCGCACCCTCTCCCTCGTGAGGTCCAGCCTCTCGCCTATCTCTTCCAAAGTCATCTCCTGGCAGCCTATGCCGAAGAAAGACTTTATTATCTCACGCTCCCTGGGGGTGAGTATCTGCAGCGCCCTGTCGATCTCGGTGCTGAGGGACTCGTTAACCAGGCCCTTGTCGGCGCTGGGGGAATCGTCGTTGGGGAGAATGTCCAGAAGGCTGTTGTCCTCACCCTCTACGAACGGGGCATCTACGGAGACGTGCCTACCGGACACGCGCAGGGTATCTGCGATCTTGTCCTTAGGCACTTCTATCATCTCCGAAAGCTCGTCGTTTGACGGGAGACGCTCGTTCTCCTGCTCGAACTTGGACAGAGCCTTGTTTATCTTGTTCAATGAGCCAACCTGGTTCAGCGGAAGCCTGACAATCCTGGACTGCTCTGCGAGGGCCTGGAGAATGGACTGGCGGATCCACCATACCGCATAGGATATGAACTTGAATCCCCTGGTCTCGTCAAACTTCTCAGCTGCCTTTATAAGGCCCAGGTTTCCTTCGTTTATGAGGTCCGGCAAGCTGAGGCCCTGATTCTGATACTGCTTTGCCACAGATACCACGAACCTCAGGTTCGCCCTTGTCAATTTTTCAAGCGCCTTCTGGTCTCCGTTCCGGATCCTTTGGGCAAGTTCCACTTCTTCTTCCGGTGTTACCAACTCTTCGCGGCCTATTTCCTGAAGGTATTTGTCAAGCGACTGGCTTTCGCGGTTGGTAATCGACTTGGTTATTTTAAGTTGTCTCATTATTTAGAAATTAGTCATCCTTTCCGAAACCGAAATAGGAAGCCTTTCCGCTGGAAGTGTAGCCCTCGATAAAGATGGCCCTCCGGCTCTTCTTCGCTATGTCGATCACATCCTGAGGCTTGGTCACAAGCTGGTCATTGACGTAAACGATCACGAAGCCTTCTGTTGCGCCTGCATCTCTCATCTTGCCTGAGGAGAGGCTCTTGATCTCAACTCCGCCTCTTGCTCCAAGCCTTCTGAGGGTCTCCTGCGAAGGAGTTCCCAGCTGGGCGCCGTAGAATGCGACTGTTCCGTCTTCTGCTACCGAAACGTCTGAGGACTGGGCCTCAAGGAATGTTACAGGCACTGTCAGAAGTTTTCCGTCACGGATAATCTGAAGCTGGGCCTGGTCTCCCGGATGATAGCTGTTGACCTTTTCCTGGAGGGAAGACATCGTGGCGATCTTGGCCTGGTCTACGGCTGTGATGACGTCGTTCTTCTTGAGTCCGGCCTTGTCGGCAGAGCTTCCCTTGGAAACCTCGCTAATATATACGCCGTCAAGTGAAGAAAGTTTCAACTCCTTTGCTAATTCGTCAGTCAAATTTCCACCGGTGATTCCAAGCATTACTCTCTTGACTGCACCGTAGTCGATAAGGTCGCTGACGATCTTGCGTACTATGTTGGAAGGAACTGCGAATGAGTAACCTGTGAACGATCCGGTGGTGGATACGATTGCAGTGTTGATACCCACAAGCTGGCCTGCCTTGTTGATGAGGGCGCCGCCGCTGTTGCCGGGGTTGACTGCCGCATCGGTCTGGATGAAGGACTCGATCTTGAAGGAACCGTCGTTGCTGGGCATCGAGCGGCCTTTGGCGCTGACGATACCTGCAGTGATGGTGGAGCGGAGCTGCTCTCCCAGAGGGCTTCCGATTGCCAGTACCCACTCTCCCAGACGCAGGGCGTCAGAGTCGGCGAACGGGATTGAAGGAAGGCCGTCGGCATCTATCTTGAGGAGGGCGACGTCTGTTGCGGCGTCGGTGCCCACCACGGTTGCCTCGTAAGTCTTGTTGTTATTCAGGGTGACTTCCACTTTGGTGGCATCCTGGACAACGTGGTTGTTGGTGACGATGTAACCGTCAGAACGGATGATTACTCCGGAGCCGCTGCCCTGCTGTTCCCTGGGCTGCTGGTCTCCGCCATAACCGAAGAAATACTCGAAGAACGGGTCTATCTGATAGTTGCCGCGGGACCTGGACTGGATGGTAACTTTTACAAAAACTACTGCATCTACCGCAGATTCTGCCGCGTATGTGAAATCGGGATAGTCTGTTTGTGCCAAATTGACAGTCCTGTACATTGAACCGTCAGTAGGATAGGATGTAGACACGGATGCCTGCTCAGGCATTGCCGACCGTACAACTGCATAGGCAGTAATGCAGCTCAACAGCACTGAGGCCACTACAATCAATAAATTCTTTTTCATAATATGATACGTTTTGAATTATCTGTTTCCGTCCTCTCGGACACGAGGATAAAAAGTCAAATTATGTGCCATTTTTGACGGAATTGTGCTATATTTGTGAACACACCATATTAGACACGACAGAATACCAAAAGTTACATCAATATGAAATTTACCGTTTCCAGCGCTGAACTATTGAAAGCTCTCATGGACGTCTCCAAGGCCATTCCGGCAAAGTCCGTACAGCCCATCCTGGAGAACTTCCTTTTCGTACTCAAGGACAACAACCTTGAAATCACCGCATCGGATTCAGACCTCACTCTGCGTACCTGCATCCAGGTGGAAAAAGTTCAGGAAGAAGGAAGCATCGCCGTGCCCGCCCGCCATTTCACGGACCTGCTCAAGGCACTCCCCGACCAGCCGGTAAGCATAAAGACCACCGACGAAGGAGCCTCCTTCGAGTGCAGCTGGAGCAGCGGCGTTTCAACCCTCCCCTTCTTCCCGGCAGAGGACTATCCGCACATCAAGACCGTGGACGATGACGCCCGCAAGGTCGTATTCCCCGCTCAGACCCTGCTGGACGGAATCAACGGCACTATCTACGCCACCGCAGACGACGAGATGCGCCCCGCAATGAACGGCATCTACTTCGACCTGGACACAATGTCCAGCACCCTGGTGGCTTCTGATTCGCACAAGCTCATATGCTATACCTCCGCCGACGTTAACGCCGCGGACAAGTGCTCCTTCATCCTTCACAAGAAGGCTGCGGGGGTTCTCAAGGGCCTCATCGGCAAGGACTCATCCGACATCACGGTACGCTTCGACGACACCAACGCCGTGTTCGGAATGGACAACACCGTCCTCATCTGCCGGCTTGTGGTAGGCAAGTTCCCTCGTTACAAGGACGTCATCCCTCAGAACAATTCCAACATCCTCAAGATGGACAGGGTGCAGCTGCTCAACAGCGTGCGCCGCGTATCCGTCTGCGCCAACAAGGCTTCCAACCATATAAAGTTCGACTTCAAGCCCGGCCAGCTGGAGATCTCCGCCCAGGACCTTGGATTTGCAATCGCTGCTTACGAGAAGCTCCCCTGCGACTACAGCGGTGACAACCTTACAATCGGTTTCAAGTCCTCCTTCCTTTGCGACATCCTTGGCAACATGACCTGCGACACTGTGGTGATGAAGTTCATGGATGCTAGGCGCGCGGCTCTCATAGTCCCCGCAGAAGAAGAGGAAGACAGCGAAAAGATCTGCGGCATCCTTATGCCAATCATGATTTAGTCTTTATCCTATGAAATTGAATCTTGAAAGGCCTCTGCTCTTCTTTGACATAGAGAGCACGGGCCTTAATATTGCCACGGACTCCATAATAGAGTTGAGTTTCGTAAAAGTGTTCCCGGATTCCGAAGAACGCATCAAAACCTGGAAAGTATGCCCCTGGGACTATGCCGCGGGAGCGCAGAAACACATATCTGAATCTGCCAGCAGCGTAAACGGAGTGCACGACCAGGACGTCAAGGACTGCCCCAAGTTCTACGAGATAGTGGACGAGGTGGTCTCCTGGCTCAAGGACAGCGACCTTGCCGGCTTCAACTCGGCCAAGTTCGACCTCCCCATCCTGGCAGAAGAGATAGAGCGCGTGCGGGAGTATTGCCACCGCGAGTTTGACATAAACCTTCACGAAAAAAGGATGATTGACGTCCAGACCATCTATCACGTGATGGAGCCGCGCAACCTGAAGGCCGCTTACCGCTTCTACTGTCACCAGGAAGAGCTTCCCAACGCCCACACCGCCGAGGCCGATACCGTGGCCACCTACGAGGTGCTCAAAGGCCAGCTTGACGCCTACCCCGACACCCTGCGCAACGACGTCGGTTTCCTCTCCAACCTGGGAGGAAGGCCCAAGAACGTAGACTACGCCGGCAGGCTTGTATGGGACAGCAACTCACAGGCCGTCATAAGTTTCGGAAAGCACAAGGGCAAGACCGCACGCGAGGTATACCAGAAGGAACCATCATATTTCGCCTGGATAATGCAGGGCGAGTTCACGCTGGACACTAAACGCCAGTTCGCTCTCCTCAAGGAGCAGTTCGACAAGGAGAAGAAGGCGGAGCAGAACAGGCCTCTCAGCGACCAGGAGACCGCCGAGGCCATCCGTATGCTCCAGGGCAATTTCCAGGGCCGCTTATTCTGATGAACATAGTAGTAAAGACAGCTTCGGGGCACTGCGTGGTAAGGCCGGACACTTCCTGGGTAAGGAAGAACGACGACCTCTACCTTCCGGATTTTGCTGGACCTTTGTCATTCTCTCCCATTGTATACGCCCACGTAAGCAGGCCGGGAAAGAGCATCGGGAGCCGCTTCGCCTCAAGGTATTACGACAGCATATCGTACGGGATGCTCCTCTATGCCCGGAACCTCATGGACGGCAGTCCCGAAGGATACGCCTCCGCAATTTGTATGGGCCATACCTCATTCCTACCCTATCCCCTGGAGCAGGACTTCCCCGCTCCCGGTGCAGAATTCATCCTTTCCAGGGATGATGAGGTTATTTTCAAATGCAATTTCCAGGGCCGTCAGGAGATAGAGGATGCAATTGTGGATGCCACGGAAAAGGCTCTGATACGCACGGGCGACTTTGTCGCGGCAGAGCTTCAGGAAATGGAGTTCCTCTGTGACGGGCCTGCAATAATAAAAGGCACCCTTAACAGGCGCCTTCTTTTGGATTTCAGGATTATTTGAGCCACTTGGGAGACTCGGACTCCCGACCTGCGCGTTACGAATGCGCTGCTCTACCGACTGAGCTAAAGTGGCGAGGACTGCAAAGATAGAAAATTTTTATGAAAAGCGACATAATTATAATCGGAGGCGGGGCTTCGGGCCTGATGGCCGGATACGCGGCGGCTGACACCCTGGTGGAAGCCGGCGCTGCGCCGTCCGTGGCAGTCCTTGAGAAAATGCCGCGCCCCGGCCGCAAGATTATGATTACGGGCAAGGGAAGGTGCAATTTCAGCAACATAAAGGACTGGAACGAGTTCAGCCTTCACATCAGGTCAAACTCCAGCTTCGTAAAGCCGTCGTTCTTCAACCTGAGCAGCCGCGCGATGCAGGAATTCCTGGAATCCTACGGATTGAAGACTGTGGTAGAACGCGGCGACAGGGCTTTCCCCCAGTCCCACCGCGCTTCGGACGTGGTGGACACGCTGGTGAACGCCTGCCTGAGCCGCGGCGTCAAGATGGAGACAGAATGCGAGATAGTGTCCATCTCCCATAACGGGGATGGCTTCGCCCTGGAGGCGGCCGACGGAAGGAAATTCGCCTGCCGGAGGCTCATAATAGCCACCGGCGGGCTAAGTTATCCTTCCAGTGGCAGCAGCGGTGACGGCTACGCCTGGGCCTCGGCCCTGGGGCACAGCATAAAGCAGTGCCTCCCAAGCCTCACGGCCCTGGTTCCCAAAGGCTACAAGGATCCATCCGGGATAGTTTCAAGCGGGATGAAAGGCCATATAGACCGTTCCTCTCCCCTTTCTGAAGTCGGCAAGGCCCTGTGCGGAAACCAGCTCAAGAATGTCGGCCTTAGCCTCTGTATAGACGGCAAGGAAGTGGATTCCGTCTTCGGGGACGTGGACTTCACCGACGGAGGGATTGAAGGCCCGGCCGGATTCCAACTGAGCCGCAAGGCCGTAAAGGCCATTTTCAACGGCTCAAAGGTCTCCCTGCGCCTGGACCTCAAGAGCGGCGTTCCTGCCGAGGATATCTCCCGGAGGGTGAACGAACTCTGGGACGAAATACGTAAAGACCCCCGCAGCGAGCGCCTCCGCGAGAAGGAGAAATGCCGCATCCTGCTGGGCAAACTGATGCCGTGGGATCTGATTCCCGGCTTCGTAATGTGCAATCCCCGGATAATGAATACCCTGAGCATTACTCGTGGCGGCGCCCGAACCGTTCTGATGCCCTCCGAGGTAGCCAGAGCCCTCAAGGAGTGGGCCTTCGACCTTGCCGGTTACGTGGGATACGAGCGCGCAGTGGTCACCGCAGGCGGTGTTAACACTGACGAGGTGATTCCCAAAACGATGGAATCCCGCCTTGTTCCCGGGCTCTATTTCTGCGGAGAAGTTCTTGACATAGATTCCGATACTGGCGGATACAACCTCCAGACAGCCTTCAGCACCGGCTGCCTGGCAGGCCGGAGCGCCGCCAGATCCATACTCAGGACATAAATGATATCAAATAAATCCGTACCTTTGAAAACGTTATGAGTACCATTATTGACGGAAAAGCCTTGTCCCTTTCACTGAAGGAACAGATGAAGGGCAGAATAGCAGATTTGGAAAAACAATACGGCCGCAAGCCCTGCCTGGCCGTGATAATAGTAGGAGACAACCCGGCCAGCCGTTCATACGTACGGGGAAAGATAAAAGCCGCCGAATTCACCGGAATGGACAGCCGCCTGATAGAATTGCCCGAATACGTCAAGGAATTCGAGTTGCTGGACGTGATCGCAGGCCTCAATGCTGACAAGGCAGTGGACGGAATCCTGGTCCAGCTCCCCCTTCCTCATCACATTGACGAGGACGTCGTCATCGACTCCATAGCCAAGGAAAAGGATGTGGACGGATTCCACCCTATGAACGTAGCCAACCTGTGGCTGGGACGCAAATGCATTGTCCCCTGCACTCCCAAAGGCATCATCGCAATGATAGAAAGCACAGGTGTGGAGATAAAGGGAAAGAAGGCCGTTGTGATAGGCCGCAGCAACATAGTGGGCAAACCTGTGGCTAAGCTCCTTCTGGACCGTAACGCCACGGTTACAATCGCACACTCGCGCACGCAGGACCTTGCCAAGGTAGCCTCAGAAGCCGATATCCTGGTGGCTGCAGTTGGCCGTCCCAAGATGGTGACAGCCGATATGATAAAGCCTGGAGCCGTAGTGATAGACGTGGGCATCAACCGCATAATGGTGCCCGGCCCTGACGGGACCGAGGTTTCCAAACTTGTAGGAGACGTGGATTTTGACGCTGCCAGCGAGGTGGCGGGCTACATCACCCCCGTTCCCGGAGGCGTCGGCCCTATGACCATAACGATGCTTATGGAAAACACCATAGAGTGCTTCCTCAACAGACAGTAGAGGTTTTATCCCAATAGAGATTCCACCGCGCGGTTAACTTTGTCGAAGTCGAACCGTGCGGTTATCTTTTGCATCCTGTCCGCAACCTGGGCATTGCAAAGGTTGCCTATGGATCCTTCGTGAGTGTGGTTCAGAGCGCCTTCGTATTTGAAATTACCATCGGATATTTCGTCTGCCACCTGCCTGTACGCATCCCTGAACGGAACGCCGGAGGCTGCAAGGGCGTTGACCTTCTCCACGCTGAATGCCAGGGCATAGCGGGGATCTTCCATCAATCCGTCCTTGACGCTTATGTTGCTGATGGCAAAGCAGGCTATGTCAAGACAGTCGGACATCTCTTGGAACATAGGGATGAAGAGTTCCTTTATCAGCTGCATATCCCTGAAGTAGCCCGACGGCAGGTTGCCGCTGATCAGGCGTATGTCTCCCGGAATGCCGCAAATGCGGTTGCAATGCGCGCGCAGCAGCTCGAACACGTCCGGATTCTTCTTGTGAGGCATTATGCTGGACCCTGTGGTCATCTGCTTGGGAAGGGTCACGAAGCCAAAGTTCTGGCTGTTGAAAAGACAGCAGTCGAAGGCCAGGCGGCCGACTGTCTCCGCTATGCAGGACAATGCCATTGCAATCATCCTCTCTGTCTTTCCCCTGCTCATCTGGGCGTAGACGCTGTTGTAGTCCAGGTCTGCGAAGCCCAGGAGCTTTGTGGTGAGCTTCCTGTCAAGAGGGGCGGAGGAGCCGTATCCGGCGGCGGTTCCCAAGGGGTTGCGGTTGGCGACTTCCCAGGCTGCAAGGAGCATCTGCATATCGGAAGCGAGGCTCTCGGCATAGGCTCCGAACCAGAGGCCGAAAGAAGATGGCATAGCCACCTGGAGGTGGGTGTATCCCGGCATAAGGATATCCTTGCACTCCTCGCTGCGTTTCTGGAGAATGTCAAAGAGGCTGCAGACTTTGGCGGCTGTCTTCTGGATCTGGTCACGGGAATAGAGTTTAAGGTCAACGAGCACCTGGTCGTTGCGGGAACGCCCGGTGTGTACTTTCTTTCCCACGGGACCCAGTTTGCGGGTAAGCATCAGTTCCACCTGGGAATGGACGTCCTCCACTCCTTCTTCAATAACGAAACTGCCTTCCACGGCGCTCCGGTAGATGTTCCTGAGCTCGGGGAGAAGGGCATCCAGTTCGGCCTTCTCAAGCAGGCCCACTTTCTGGAGCATAGTAATGTGCGCCATAGTCCCCAATACGTCGTACGGGGCCAGGACAACATCCAGTTCCCTGTCCTTTCCCACGGTGAAACGCTCTATCTGAGCGTCTACGTCGTAGCCTTTATCCCAAAGTTTGTTTGCCATATCTACTATAATTGCAGCCCGTCAAGCAGGGCGGTGTAAATCTCAATTCCCTGTTCAATTTCTGAACGGAGGATGTATTCGTCTGCAGTATGGGACCGGGACGAATCCCCGGGTCCTATCTTTATGGTCGTGAACTGGCAGACGGACTGGTTGCTGGTGGTAGGCGATCCGTATGCCGTCAGGCCAAGGGCAAGCCCCTTTTTCACTATAGGGTGGTCCATACTTATATGGGCGCCGTTCAGGCGGGTGGACCTGGGGGCGAATTCGCACTTGACGTTCTGCCTTATCACTTCCAGGATCTGCAGGTTGTCATATATCCCATTGGAGCGTACATCCACTACAAATTTACACATATCCGGGACAACGTTGTGCTGTGTGCCTGCATTTATCATAGTTACCGTCATCTTTACGGGACCTATGAAACCGGACTCTTCCGGAAAACGGTAATTGCGGAACCACTCTATATCCTCCAGAGCCTTGTATATTGCGCTTACGCCCTCTTCCCTGGCCGCGTGGCCGCTTACTCCGTGAGCCACGCAGTCAAGCACCATAAGGCCTCTTTCGGCCACTGCCATCTGCATTCCGGTAGGCTCGCCTATGACTCCAAGGTCCACTTTTCCCAGCAGGGGGATTATGGCCTCGAGGCCTTCCTTACCGCCAACTTCCTCTTCGGCGGTGACAGAATAGATAAGCCGGTACGGCTGAGGCTTGGCGCTGAGCTTGAGGTAAACCTGAAGCAGGGCTACGAGCGCGCCACCGCAGTCGTTGCTCCCGAGCCCGAATATGGCCCCATCCTCTTCATATGCGGTATAAGGGTCACGGGTGTATCCTGAGGCCGGCTTTACGGTATCCAGGTGAGCGTTCAGGAGGATTGTGGGCTTGTCCGACAGAGGCTCGGACTCCACCCACAGGTTGTTCTTCACGCGCCTTACGTCGAGGCCGAGGCCACGCAGATGTCCTTCCAGGAAATCTGCGCCTGCGTCCTCTCCGCGGCTTGGGCGCGGAATGGCTATGAGTTGCTTGAGCAGTTCTGTCATATGATTTCGGTTCCCGAATCGGTTCCCAGGTTCATTGCGTTGGTGATAACAACCTTGTTTACGCCGGCATCGATGGCCGCGAAGGCGTTGTCAAGCTTGGGGATCATTCCCCCGCTGATGACATCGTCCTGGAGGTAGCGCTCGTAGTCTGCCTTGCGCATCTCGCGGATTACGCTGGCGGGATCGTCAGGGTCGCGCAGTACTCCGTTCTTCTCGAAGCAGAAAGTTAGGGTGACGTCGTACTCCACCGCCAGGGCCTGGGCCAGCGATGACGCTATGGTGTCGGCGTTGGTGTTGAGCAGCTGCCCGAGACCGTCGTGGGTTATTGGGCAGAGCACCGGTACTGCGCCAGAGTCTATGAGCATCTTGAGCGCCTTGGTGTTCACCTCCTTCACGTCACCCACGAAGCCGTAGGAAATCACGCCTTCAGGGCGCTTTACGCTGCGGATTATGTTCAGGTCGGCGCCGCAGAGGCCCACGGCGTTCACTCCCTTGGCCTGCAGTTCCGCCACCACGTTCTTGTTGACGAGGCCGGCATAGACCATGGTCACAATCTTGAGCATAGGCTCGTCAGTGATGCGGCGGCCGTTTACCATAAGGCTCTCCACTCCCATGTCGGCGGCTATCTTGGTGGCCGTGCGGCCTCCTCCCGTAACCAGGATCTTGCTTCCTTCGATGGAGCAGAAGGATCCCAGGAGGGTGTTGAGGCTGGCGTCATCCTCGACTACCTGCCCGCCGACTTTAACTATGTTCAGTCTCTTTTTCATATTACATTTCCTCCAGCATTCTCTTCATTACTACCTGGGCTGAAACCACCCTGTTGGCGGCCTCTGGTATTACCAGGCTACGAGGTGAATCTATAACCTCGTCGGTGACAATCATATTACGCCGTACCGGCAGGCAATGCAGGAAGTAGGCGTTGTTGGTGACCGACATCTGCCTTGCTCCCACGGTCCAGCTCATATCCTTGTTTATCACCTGGCCGTAAGGGTTCATAGCCGACCAGTTCTTTGCGTACACGAAGTCTGCGCCCTCGAAGGCCTTCATCTGGTCATACTCGATGCGGGCGTTACCTGCGAACTGAGGGTCCAGCTCATAGCCTTCGGGCTGAGCAATGACGAAGTCCACGTCAGCCGCGTTCATCCACTCTGCGAACGAGTTGGGGACGGCCTGAGGCAGTGCGCGTGGATGCGGCGCCCAGGTCATAACCACCTTGGGGCGTTTCTTGGTCTTGTACTCTTCTATGGTGAAGAGGTCCGCGAAAGCCTGGCAGGGATGGACCGTGGCGGATTCAAGGCTTATCACCGGCTTTCCGGAATAGTCTATGAACTGCTTCAAGATGGTCTCGTTATAATCGAACTCCTTGTCAGTGAGACCTGCGAACGAGCGCACGCCAATGAGGTCGCAGTAACTGCCTATTACGGGGATAGCCTCGCGCAGGTGCTCGGACTTGTCACCATCCATCACTACGCCCATACGGG
>JAFRXC010000018.1 GCA_017437825.1 Bacteroidales bacterium | reverse complement strand
TAACATTTAAAAACAATCATTATGGCTAAAGAAGTAGAAGCACAGGCCTCAGAGATGAACGCTGCAAAGCTCAAAGCCCTGCAGGCCACGATCGACAAGATTGAGAAAGATTATGGGAAAGGTACGATCATGAAGTTGGGAGATCAGCCACAATGGGACGTACAAGTTATTCCAAGCGGTTCCGTAGCGCTGGACCACGCGCTGGGAATCGGAGGTTATCCTCGCGGAAGGATAATCGAGATATATGGTCCTGAATCCAGCGGAAAGACCACGCTGGCAATCCACGCCATAGCGCAGGCGCAGAAGCAGGGCGGCATAGCCGCAATGATAGACGCCGAGCACGCATTCGACCGCACCTACGCCAAGGCTCTGGGAGTAAACCTTGAGACCCTGCTTATCTCACAGCCGGACAACGGAGAGCAGGCCCTCGAGATAGCAGACAACCTCATCCGTTCGGGCGCCATAGACATCATCGTCATAGACTCCGTAGCCGCGCTTACTCCAAAGGCAGAGATCGAAGGCGAAATGGGCGACAACAAAGTGGGTCTCCAGGCCCGCCTGATGAGCCAGGCCCTGCGCAAGCTCACCGCAAACATCGCAAAGACAAACACCTGCTGCATCTTCATAAACCAGCTCAGGGAGAAGATAGGCATAATGTTCGGCAACCCCGAAACCACCACGGGAGGCAACGCCCTCAAGTTCTACGCTTCCGTCCGCATTGACGTAAGGCGCACCACGCAGCTCAAGGACGGCGACGAGGCCACCGGCAACCGCACCCGCGTGAAAGTGGTCAAGAACAAGATGGCCCCTCCTTTCAAGAAGGCTGAGTTCGACATAGTATTCGGCGAAGGAATCTCCCACGTGGGAGAGATTGTCGACCTCGGAGTGGAGTTCGACATAATCCACAAAGCCGGATCCTGGTTCAGCTATAACGACCAGAAGATAGCCCAGGGACGCGAGGCAGTAAAACAGCTCCTTCGCGACAATCCTGAACTCTGTGACGAGATCGAAGCCAAGATAAGAGAGGCTCTCGCCAACGTAAACGACTGATTATGAAAAAAATCATCCTCACCGGCGACCGGCCTACCGGTCGCCTTCACATAGGGCACTACGTGGGCTCCCTGCGCCGCCGTGTAGAACTTCAGAACAGCGGCCAGTTTGACAAGATCTTCATAATGATAGCTGACGCCCAGGCCCTGACCGACAACGCCGACAATCCGGAAAAAGTACGTCAGAATATCCTGGAGGTGGCAATGGACTACATTTCCGCCGGACTGGACCCTGAAAAGAGCGTCCTGTTCATCCAGAGCCAGGTCAGCGAACTGACGGAACTCACATTCTTCTACGATAACCTGGTAACTGTCCAAAGGCTCCAGCGCAACCCTACCGTTAAGCAGGAAATGCTGCTGCGAGGCTACTCCGACGACGGAACGGACAACAAGGCCGGCATCCCCGTAGGATTCTTCTGCTACCCCATAAGCCAGGCTGCTGACATCACCGCGTTCAAGGCCACTGTAGTCCCTGTGGGAGAAGATCAGGAACCAATGCTGGAACAGACCCGCGAGATAGTCCGCAAGTTCAACGCCACCTATGGCGAGACCCTTGTGGAGCCTGCCATCATGCTTCCTGACAACGCAGCCTGCCTCCGCCTTCCCGGAACCGACGGCAAGGCCAAGATGAGCAAGTCTCTCGGCAACTGCATTTACCTTTCGGACCCGGCAGACGTAGTATGGGACAAAGTCAAGGGAATGTATACAGACCCTCAGCACCTGCAGGTTTCAGACCCGGGACACGTAGAGGGCAACACGGTATTCACATACCTCGACGCATTCTGCAAGCCCGAGCATTTTGAGAAGTTCCGTGACTGTTTCATAGGCAAGAAGGTTTCATTCACCTTCAATTCCCTGGACGAAGTCAAGGACCAGTACCGCAAGGGCGGCCTCGGAGACATGATGATAAAGAAGTTCCTGAACGAGGTCCTGAACGACACCCTGGAGCCTATCCGTCAGCGCCGTCACCAGCTCGAGCAGAACATCCCGTACGTCTACGAGGTGCTCCGCAAAGGTTCTGAGGTAGCACGCGCCGCCGCGGCAGAGACTTTGGCAGATGTCAAGAGGGCAATGAAGATAAACTACTTCGACCCCGGCGTCCTGGACGAGCTAATCGCCGAGCAATCAGAAAAATACGCAAAATAACCATATGAAAAGGATCCTTTCCGTTCTGGCCGGGGCGCTGCTGTGCGCTTTCCCGGCTCTTGCCGACGAAGGCATGTGGCTGCCTTCCCTTATCTCACAGAGGATTGCCGACATGCAGGCAAAAGGCTTCAAGCTGAGCGCCGAAGACATATACAGCGTCAACCAGGCATCTCTAAAGGACGCAGTTGTGCTGTTCGGAGGCGGCTGCACTGGGGAGGTCGTCTCAAAGGAGGGGCTCCTTTTCACAAACCATCACTGCGGATACAGCTATATCCAGAAGCACAGCAGCGTGGAGCACGACTACCTCAAAGACGGATTCTGGGCGCTCACAAGGGATCAGGAGCTTCCCAATCCCGGTCTTACGGTAAGCTTCCTTGACAGGATGGAAGATGTCACTTCTGTGATGCTTGCCGCCAAGGACAAGGAACTCGCTGCCGCCGAGCTGGTGAAGCAGGCCACAGCCCCGGGCAACGGGCTCAGCGCTTCGGTAGAGGCTCTTTACTACGGAAATCAGTATTTCCTGTTCGTTTACAGAGTCTTCAGCGACGTACGCTTCGTGGGCGCTCCACCATCCTCCATCGGCAAGTTCGGAGGCGATACTGACAACTGGATGTGGCCCCGCCACACCGGAGACTTCTCCATCTTCAGGATTTACGCCGACAAGGACAACAACCCCGCCCCTTATTCACCGGACAACGTTCCTTACACCCCCAAGAAGTACTTTAAGGTATCCCTTGGAGGGGTGAAGGAAGGCGATTTCACCTTCATTTACGGATTTCCCGGAACCACTCAGGAATATATTACCTCTGACGCCGTACGATACATATCGGAAGTGTCAGACCCGGCCAAGATAGCCCTGCGCACCCGTCGTCTGGACATACAGAAGGACTATATGAGCCACAGCCAGGCCGTCCGCATCCAGTATTCCTCCAAGAACGCCTCCGTCTCAAACTCCTGGAAGAAGTGGCAGGGAGAAATGAAGGGAATACGCAAGATGAAGACTGTCCAGAGCAAGAAGGAGTACGAGGCTGCGTTCGAGAAATGGGCCAAGGGTACCCGTTATGAGGGGATAACTGAAAAACTTGCAGACCTGTACCGCCGCCTGGAGCCAATCAACTACGCCAGGGAGTATACCTCGGAAACTGCTTTGGTCATAGAGTTGCCGCAGTTCGCAGCTTCATATGTTTCAGCACAGCCGGAGAACCGCCAGGCGGTAAAAGAAGCCTTCCTCAAGGACTATTATATGCCAATCGACGTTCAGTCTTTCATCGAACTGATGGCTGAATACGGAAAGAATGTGGATCCTGAGTTCCAGCCTCTCTATTACAAGGTTCATATGGACCTGTACGGCAACGTGAAGGACTGGGCCTACGCGCTTTTCACTTCGCCTTTCGCCCAGGGCGACTATTCTGACGTGGAGCACGATCCGGTATATGAGTTCCGCCGGGAGTTCGTCAAGTATTACAACGAGCAGCTTCTTCCCGTTTACAGGGACCTGACAAATCAGATAACTGAGTTGTATCACGACTATATGCAGGGCCAGATGGAATTTGAGCCCGGGAAGACTTTCTATCCTGACGCAAACCTCACGCTCCGCGTGGCTTACGGTAAAGTCCAGGGCTACGAGCCGCAGGACGGCATATATTACTACCCTCAGTCAACCCTTACCGGCATAATTGAGAAGGACAACCCGAATATTTTCGACTACGACATTCCACAGGCTCTTCGCGACATCTATGCAACCGGTCTCTATGACAATCAGCCGGTATGTTTCCTTGCCACCAACCACACCACTGGAGGCAATTCCGGCAGCCCCGTCATCAATGCGGACGGCAACCTGATTGGTCTCAACTTCGACCGCGTATGGGAAGGCACCCAGAGCGACGTGACATTCGATCCCGAAATCTGCCGCAACATCAGTCTGGATGTCCGCTACCTGGTCTTCGTCGTCGACAAAGTCTTCCACGCCGGCGCCATCCTCCAGGAAGTCGAATTCGTCGACTGACGAATCTCGTTCGGAGGCAGCTGGGAGAGGACAGAAGAGGAGAGGTCTCTGCAAAATCGCTTTC
>JAFRXC010000017.1 GCA_017437825.1 Bacteroidales bacterium | reverse complement strand
GGTTACCGTCAAGGTCCGCGAAATCCACGGCCGGCGAGAGTTGTGCTGCGGCGGACACGGCGCAGGAGGTCTCGGTCATACATCCCAGCATCACCTTTAGCCCGAGGGCGCGGGTTATGTCAACCATCTTGCGGGCTTCACGCATACCTGTGCACTTCATCAGTTTGATGTTGATGCCGCTGAACGCTCCGGCAAGGCCGGGGATGTCGGCGGCTCTCTGGACGGACTCGTCCGCAAAGATGGGTACAGGAGAGCGTTCGGTAATCCAGGCTATGTCATCCAAACGGTCTATGGCCATCGGCTGCTCCACCATTACGACTCCGTTTTCGTGCAGCCAGCAAATCTCGTCCAGCGCGGCGCTGCGGTCCGTCCAGCCCTGGTTGGCGTCAACCGCCAGGGGCAGGTCTGTAATCTCGCGTATGGTGCGAATCATCTCCACGTCGTTGTCCAGGCCAACTTTCACTTTGAGGATGTTGAACCTGTCGGCGCATTCGCGGGTCTTCTCTCGCACCACATCTGGGGTGTCTATTCCAATGGTGAAGGTGGTAGAGGGCGCCTTGGCAGGGTCGTAGCCCCAGAGCTTGTACCAAGGGGCGCCGAGGATCTTTCCGGCAAGGTCGTGCAGGGCTATGTCCACCGCTGCCTTGGCGGCGGTGTCACCAGGAGACAGGGAATCCACGTAAGTGAGGATGTCTTCCAGCATCAGAGGGTCGGGGAACTGGCCGAGGTCCACTTTTTCAAGGAACGAAGTGACGCTCTGGACCGTCTGGCCCAGATACGGAGGCATGGAGGCCTCTCCGTAGCCGACCAGGCCGTCGTAGTCTATGCGCACCTGCACCCCGGGGGTGCTGTTGCGGCTGTACGACGCCACGGTGAAGGTATGCTGCAGTTCCAGTTCGTACGGAAACCAGGATAGTTTCATACGCCCGCCGCTCCCCTTCTTGGGAGCCGTGCTGCAGGAGCCCAGCGTCAAGCCGCCGGCTCCCACGGCTGCCACTGCGCCAATGGCGCCCGCCGTCTTCAGGAAATCCCTTCTGCTCTGTTTTTTCATACCCTGATGTAGTGTTTGTCTTGCAGATGTGAATTTACTAACAATATTTCTAAATTTGCATAACAACTGAGACAAGATGAAAAAGTCCAACAGACAATTGATAATATGGCTGGGAGCCCTGGTGCTGGGAGCCGTACTGGGCCTGCTCCACGTCAAGGCCATTGACGCCACGGCAAATTTCATAGCTACAGTATACACAAGGCTTTTCCAGTTCCTGGCTGTGCCCACCGTAGCCCTGGCAGTGATGACCACCCTGATTTCATTCGGGCGGCAGAAGAGCACCAAGAAGTTATTCCTGCGTACCATAACCTACACCCTGCTCACCACCTTGGTGGCAGCCCTGGCTGGTCTGGTAATGTACAAGGTAGTCTCTCCTGAGAGTATCCCTCGTGAAATGCTGACATCTATATCGTCCGGAGTAGATGAGAACGCGAGATTCTACGACCACATCATCTCGGTCATTCCCAACAACATAATCCAGCCTTTCCTTTCCGGCAACGTGCTTTCCATCCTGCTAATCGCCGTCGCAATGGGACTGGGCATTACCTTTATGAAGGATTCAGAGAGCAAGAAAATTATAGTAAAGGCCATTGAAGGAGTTCAGGAACTGTTTTTCATTCTCATCAAGGCCCTTATATGGACTCTCCCCATGGGAATCGTCGCATTTGCCGCCCAGCTATCGGCACAGCTCAGCGGAGGCGTGATCCTGGGCTCGCTGGGTAAATGGACGCTTGTCATACTGTCGGGCAACATCCTCCAGTTCTTCATAATCCTTCCTACGTTCCTGGCTATCAGGAAAATCAATCCGGTCACAGTTTTCAAGGCGATGAGCCCCGCCGTGATGATGGCGCTGTTCACCAAGAGTTCAGCAGCCACGCTGCCCGTGACGCTGTCATCGGCCGAGAACAGACTGGGCGCAGATCCCAAGGTATCGCGCTTCGTGCTGCCTATCTGCTGTACCATCAATATGAACGGCTGCGCAGCCTTCATCCTGGTCACTTCCCTGTTCGTGATGCAGTGCGGCGGAATCGAGCTGAGCCTTGCGCAGATGCTGCTGTGGGCTCTGGTATCGGTATTCGCCGCCGTAGGCAATGCAGGAGTACCTATGGGATGCTTCTTCCTTACGGTATCACTGATGACCGGCATAGGAGCCCCCGTGGAAGTTATGGGCCTCATCCTTCCAATCTATACGATTGTAGATATGGTGGAGACCGCAGAGAACGTATGGTCCGATTCCTGCGTCTGCGCCATGACCGACAAAGACCTCAAAGGCCGGATTTAGAAATCAATCCTTGATCTTGTAGCCCTTCCACCCGTAGTATGCGCATACTATGAAGCATACCAGCGGGATGAGATAGGCTATGTAGTAGTGTGCAGGGTTCCTGTGCATTACAAAGGCTGTGAGTTGTGGCAGGCAGGCGTTGCCCACGATTGCCATAACCAGGAAGGCGGATCCGCTCTTGGTCTTATCTCCAAGCCCGTCGATTGCCAGTGAGAACTGCGTGGGATACATTATGGACATAAAGAAGGAGACGCCCATCATCGCATAAATGCCCACTTTGCCCCCAAAGAGGGCTATTACGAGGCATAGAATCACGTTTGCAACCGCATACCAAGCAAGCATGTTCTGGGGCTTGAAACGGCCCATAAGCAGCGTTCCTATCCATCTTCCCAGGAGGAAGAACAACATATACAGGCCGAAGTAGGTAGTAGCCCTGGCCTCGTCTATTCCTGCGTAGGTGCAGCAGTAAACCAGGAAAAGGCTGTTGACCGCCGTCTGGCCTCCGTTGTAGAAGAACTGCGCTATGACGCCCTTGCGCAGGTGCGAACGCTTGAGCACAGAGAAGTCTATGAGTTTCTCGTCCGCCTTCTGCTCCAGCTCTTCCTTTGTCTTGGGCAGATGTGCTATCACAAAAAGGATTGCCGCTACCAGCAGTATGGCTCCCAGGATCAGGTACGGCGGCTTCATTGCATTGGCCTCCGCCTGGATGTAGCCTTCCCATCCGCCTGGATAATTGGCGGGGATGGTCTCGCGCGTGAACTCCTGGCCGCTGAGCACCAGCTTGCTGAGGAACATTGCGGCGATGAAGGCGCCCAGGCCGTTGAAGGCCTGCGCCAGGTTGAGCCGCCTCGGAGCGGTTTTCTCATCGCCCAGCGAGGTTACATATGGGTTGGCCGCCGTCTCCAGGAAGCACATTCCGGTGGCGATGATGAAGAATATGGCAAGGTAGAAAGGATACTGCTTCACGGCTGCCGCAGGCAGGAAGAGGAAGCATCCGAACGCTGCAAGGGCGAGTCCGAAGATGATTCCGGCCTTGTAGCTGTACTTCTTCATGAACATCGCTATGGGGATGGGGAAAATGAAGTAGGCCAGCCAGTAGGCGCTCTCGGTGAAGGATGCTGTGAAAGTATTGAGTTCGCAGGTCTTCATCATCTGCCTGATCATAGTAGGCAGGAGGTTGCTGCTTATCGCCCAAAGGAAAAAGAGCGAGAAGACCAGACCCAGCGCTAACGCGTTTTTGTTCTTTTTCTGTTCCATATCCTTTTATGAATTGTTCCAGCGGACGCCCATCTGGTCGCCTATTATCTCTTGTACTTGCTTTACCATTTCCTGATCCATCGGAGCCTCTGCGTTGCGGATGTTGCGAAGGACGTTCTCAGGATTTGCAGAACTGAACAGGGTGGTAGTAATTGCGGGATTGCTGACAGCGAACTGGATTGCCAGTTTCTCAATGGGATAGTCCTTCGAGGCGCAGAACCTGGCGGCCTTGGCGCAGGCCTCCACCAGAGGCTTGGGAGCCGGATGCCAGTCAGGAATGCCCCTTGAGGAGAGCAGGCCCATAGAGAGCGGAGAGGCATTGATCACTCCTATCCCCTTCTCCTTGAAATAATCCAGGTATTCCAGCAACAGCATATCATTAAGTTCATAGTGACAGAAGCACAGGACGGATTCGATGGCGCCGGGCTCAGTATGCTCAATCACCCATTTGAGGTTCTCGGGCTGGAGGTCGGTGATGCCCACGTGGCCTACATAACCCTTTTTCTTGAGTTCCACCAGGGCCGGGACAGTCTCGTACGCAACCTGCTTGAGGTCGGCGAATTCTATGTCGTGGACGTTGATCAGGTCAATGTAGTCGATGTGAAGGCGCTCCATGCTCTCGAAGACGCTGGCGCGGGCGCGGGCAGCAGAATAATCCCAGTAGTTCACCCCGTCCTTGCCGTATCTTCCCACCTTGGTTGAAAGGTAGTACTTGTCACGGGGAATATTTACCAGGGCCTTTCCAAGGACGGTTTCGGCCTTAAGGTGGCCGTAATACGGTGAAACGTCGATGAAATTAATTCCGTTGTCAACTGCAGTGTAGACTGATTCAATTGCCTGACCCTCGTCTATTGTCCTGAACACCCCTCCCAGGGAAGAGGCTCCGAATGCAAGGCGCGAGAGCTTCAAGCCGGTTTTGCCAAGTTCGCTGTATTCCATAATTGATCTTATATGATTAACTTTGTCTAAGATACAAAATAAATGAACTTTTTCCCAACCTTTTGTCTCCAAGTTCCGTCTATAAGGCAGATGATTTTTAAATAGTAACTGTTATGAACGCTGGTGATATTATTGTTCCAATTGGAATATGCGTCGTACTGCCCATTATTATTGTATGGTTGGTCCTGAAGGCAAGGAAAAACGAAACTGACCGCAAAGCCGAGATTATGCTTAAGGCCTTGGAGGCCGGGGTTCCCATAGATCCCAATCTCCTTTCAGCCCAGCCCAAGAAAAAAGCTAGGACCGTGAAACGGGACCTGTTGGAAAGGCTCAATGGAGCCTGTGTCACATCTGCTCTTGGAGCTGCGATGATACTCATTTCTGTCTTTACCAATTATGAAAAGTATTATGGGATACCGATGACTGTTATCGGAGGGTTCCTGCTCGCCATTGGCATTGCACTTTTCATAGTGTACTTCGTTGGCAAGAAGATGCTTGCAAAGGAGATTGAGGCAGAAGAAAAAGCACTTTTGGAAAAGCCGTCTGAAGAAAAAGAGGCATAAATGACCCAGGAACAGTTCATCGATCTTGTACGGACAGAGCAGGAGCCCCTCAGGCGGTTCCTGCTTGCCCTGTGCAGTGGTGACCAGGCTTTGGCCGATGACATAGCCCAGGATGCGCTTGTGCGCGCTTATGTGTCCAGCGGTTCGTTCCTGGGGCGTTCCAAATTCAAGACCTGGCTTTTCAGGATTGCATACAACTGTTACATCGACAATTTCAGGAAGAAGACTCCGGTGAGGGTTGATCCCGATAGTTACGAGGCGCAGAACCAACCCTCAGGCGACAGCGCCGACAGCCGCTTCCGCTACCAGCAGCTTTACCAGGCTTTGGACCGGATTCCTGAAAAGGAGAAAGCGGCAATCGTGCTGTTCTATTTCGAGGACAAGAGTATAAAGGAGATTGCAACTATTCTGGATATGCCTTCTGGCACTGTAAAATATCATCTGTCTGTAGGGCGGAATCATCTTAAAGATTATTTAAGCATATGAAAGACAATAACATAGAAGAATTGTTAAGGGAAGCTAAACCCGTGGTGAAGGACGATCCAGCGTTCCTGATGGAAACTCGCAGGCGTATGGAGCAGGTGGAGGGTATCAAGAAGGAGGTGGACCGCCAGCATAAGAATTCGCGGATTATCCTGATTGTCACTCTTGCCGCAGGCCTTGTGCTGGGTATGCTGGCTATGGCTGTCGTCTTTCTGTTTCCGGAGCAGGTTCAGGGCTTCCAGAACGGGTTCCTGGCGAACGTCCGGAATTTCCTCGAATCTTACAAGCAGTATCTTTTCTTTGGCGTCGCCGCCCTTGCCATCGCCCTCGGCATTACCCTTGGCACCGGCCGCCGCAACAGTTTTTTCTCAGCGTAAATTCAGCCCGGAGTCTCTAGGTCTCTGTCACACAAACCTTCCGCTTCGCTCCATCCCGTCTGGCGCATAGCGCCATCCACCCGTTCACGAGGCCACGGGCGGCCACGGGTTTGTGGTGCCAGAGACCTACAGACTTCGGCTGTGGTACTAGATTATCTGGGGAAGGAGGGCGCGGTCGGCGGGGAGCCAGTCTAGGGCGTCGATTTCCTCTTTGGACAGCCAGCGGGCCGCTTCGTGTTCGTTAAGGTGAAGGGATTCAGACTTCAGGGTGCAGATGAAACAGTGCATTGTAAGGTGGAATGCGGGATAATCCCATTCCACCGTATCCACGTAGGATTCTATGTTGATTTCTGCACAGAGTTCCTCCCGGATTTCCCGCTCCAGGGCCTCCTGTGGCGTCTCTCCCCTCTCCACCTTGCCGCCCGGGAATTCCCATCGGTCCTTGAAATCCCCATAGCCCCTCTGGGTGGCAAAGATCCTGTCACCCTTTTTTATTACAGCCGCCACAACTTCGATGCGTTTCATATCCCAAAATTAATCATTTTTGATTTGTTAAAAATTAATACCTTTGGAAAGCAATTAGTTCAATTATGAAAAAGTTACTGTTCACCCTTCTGGTAATCGTCGCACTTGGCGCTGTTGCCGCACTGACCTGCCCTGACAAGCAGGCCCATAAAGATGCTTTATTGTCTGTAGTGAATGAGTCTATCAACACCTCTCTGGAAAATGAGAACCTGGGAGGACTGGGATCTATAGTTGGTTCTATAGGCAGCGGCGTTGCCGGCGCTTACCTGGATAACAGGCTGGTGATAAAGGACCGTTTCCTTTGCTCCATAGGTGAGATCCAGAATCTCAAGGGAGAAGTAAAGAAAGTATCCTTCGGCCTGTTCGGCCACGTCTTCCCTATCAACAAAGATGATCTGAGAGAAGCACTAGGAGCATCAAAATAGTTCCCAGCCTTTAAGGCCGTGGAGCGCAATTGTTTGATTATCAAGCAAAAAAGCATAAGGCACCCCCTCTGTTTCGGTGGGGGTGCCTTCTATTTAATCTACTGATTACCAAATAATTACCAATCACGGGGAAATTGCGAGTCGCGTTCCTGGGAGGGCCTTGCTCCCTCAAACCTTCCGCTTCGCTCCATCCCGTCTGGCGCAAGCGCCATCCACCCGTTCACGAGGCCACGGGCGGCCACGGGTTTTGAGGGAGCAAGGCCCTCCCCGGAACGCGGCCGAGCAAGGTGTTTCAGGAAGTCAGGGAATCAGCGGAGCCAGGCGAGGGCGGCGGCGAGAGGGTCATCGGAAGGGACGTCCGGGACGATGGGATCGTCGCAGAAGGCTTCGCCTGTGCGGGCGACGTCACAGCCGGTGGTGAGGACCAGGTTGGAGCCGTCGGGAAGCGGGAAAGGAGTGTTGGCGGAAGCGTATCCGGCTGTAGGAGCTCCGAAGACGCGGACATCGTCCAGCCCTCTGAAGCCGATGAGGACGGCTTCGCCGGAACTGGCGGTCATCTCGTCAGTGAGGATGGCCACAGGGCATTCGATGCGGGAGAGGCGCTGCACGCCGACCGTACTGAGTACGTAGTCAAGAGGAATCCACTGAGTGCGCTTGCGGGTGCGGAAACGGATGACATCGCCGTCAGGCAGGAATCTCTGCACGGCGGCAATCATAGGATACATATTGCCTCCGGTGTTGCCACGAAGGTCTATCACCACGCCGGGGAGGGTCTCAGGAAGGGCTTCCAGCACAGCGTTGGCGTACTTCAATCCCTCGTCGGAATTGCCGGAAAAATGCGGGAGAGTTATTACTGGAATTCCGTCTTCCTGGAATGATACCGACGGCGTGGCCCATTCAGAAGTGGCATTCTGCTGGACTGACTGGGCACTCTGAAGGAAGGAATGTTTGCCACCGGCCACTTTAAGCGCGGTTTCCACCAGCTGACGGGCTTCTTCCGGGCTTGAGGGGCTGGCGGCGAGGGCCTCGGCCCTGGCGGACTCCCACTGCGGGCCTTCGGCAAAAAGGCCGTTCTTGTCCATCAGGCGTACCGCCTTGCGTACGAATGTTTTATCAGCGTCTGCGCAGGAGACGGCAATGGCCGCCGCCGCGAGAATCATTATCAATCGATTGAGTTTCATACTTGCAAAGATACGGTTTTACCAGTAAAATTCTGCGCTTAGCATTACGTTAAAACCAGGCATCGGGTAGCCCTGTACCACCTGGTAGGACTGGTTGAAGATGTTGTTGAAGTTGACACCCAAAGATAGTTCTGGCATAAAGCCGCGGCTGGATCCGTTTACGAGACCCTCTAAAAGGAAACGGCGTGCTATTGACGCATCACTGAGAGACCAGGGGGCGATCCGGTAGTCGTCCGTATTGGCCGTGCGTGACCAGCGCTCTCCTGTCACCGTGGTGTCCCAGCTGAAGGTCAACCGCTCCCATTGCAGGGAAAGGTTCACTCCCCCGCTGTGAAGGGGTATGTAGGGAATCTGGTTGCCCCAGGTGAGACTGCCGGGAGTGCTGTGGTCCAAGGCGCTCTGAAAGGTGTAGCGTAGCGTCATGTCCGCTCTCCTGTCAGCAAAGCCCAGGTCGCGTCCGGCCTTGAACTTGACGTCCAGCCCCGTGATGTCCACCTTCCCTATGTTGAGCATCGTCCATCGGAACTGGGAGGCAGTGGGGATGGCCACGATCTTGTCATCCACATGGTTGAAATACGGGGAGAGGCGCGCTTCCCAGTCGAGGGCGCCGGCTCGGTCCGACATCCTGATGTCGACGCCCAGCTGCGCGGCGCTCTCCGGCACCAGCGCCGAGTTCCCCACCAGTGAGTAGTAGAGGTCGTTGAAGGTAGGGAGACGGTAAGTGCGCTTGGCGAAGGCGTCTATCTCCAGCCATCGCGCAGGAGCGAAGAAGAGGCTCAGCGAAGGCATCCATTCGTCCCTGAAGGTGTCCTCGCGCGACCAGCCTCCGGCGCTGTGCTGGAGGAACCAGTCCCAGGCGCCGGCATACGCTATATGCGCCTCGGCACGGAACTTACTCCAGGTAAGCAATGTAGCCAGCGCTCCTGTGAAGGCTGCCCTTCGAGGCTTCACGAACTGCCCCACGTCGGAATCCAGGGTATTGAACTGGAAGTCTGTACTGAGGTCCACCGACCAGAAATCGGTAATACCTAAAGACTGGGCCACAGACACATAAGCCGACTGCTGGAGGTAATGGAGATTATAGGGCAGGGCCATCGGGTTCTTCTCCGGATGGGCGTTATAGTGGATATAATTGTTGGAGTACTTGAACCTAAGAGCAGTGGAATAGAAATCGTTCCAGTCCTTGGTCCAGCCGCCCTGGGCGAAGATGTCCCTGTCGGCCTGACGCTCGGCGCTGAAAGGGTATTCCGGGGAGCGACGTATGACCGGTCCAGGGAAACCCCTTTCCGATCCGTATCCGTACAGCATCAGGCTCCATTTGCCGCCCAGTATGGTTCCGGAAAGGCGGACATCCAGGCGTCCGCTGGTAATGTCCCCGTTCTCACGAGTAAGAGGAGTGCCGAAGTAGTCGTACTTATACTTTCCGTTGCTGGCGAGGAACTCGGCCCCCACCCTCATCATCACGCCGCCAAGGCGATGGTCCCACTGCAATGAAGGGTTGACGGTGCCAAAGGAGCCGGCGCGGAGGCGCACCCTTCCCGCGCTCTCGCCCCAGATCAGCAAAGGATTCTCCAGGGAGAGGTGCACTGCCGCGCCGGCCGCGTACTCCTTTGCAGTCTGCAGGCGCTGCGTCTTCTGGGCGTTGTACAGCGCCACGGCCGAAAGGCCGTCCGCCGAAAAACGCCCCAGATCCACCTGCATGTTCTGGGCGTTGTCCACCTGGATGCCGTCCAGGAACACGCCCACGTGTTCGCTGCCCAGGCTGCGGACGTTGATTGTCTTGAGGCCACCAACTCCCCCGTAATCCTTCACCTGGACACCCGTGAAGCGCCTCAGGAGCTCGCTCACCTGCGAGGAAGGGCGCACCTGTCTGGGAAGGAAGGCCACCTGCTCGGAGGGTTTGACCACCGGCAGCACCTTATAGGTAGAGACACTGGCGGCAGACAACGTATCCGTCTGCTGGGCGTTAAGGCCAAAACAGACGGATATCATCAAAAAGACTAGTCCGTACCTGCGCACTAATAAACTACGAAGTGTCCCGGGCATACGCCGGACTGCACGGACCAGAGCTTGTTGCCCCCGTGGAAGCAGTTCAAGGTTCCGGGGTTAACATAATCGCCGGCGTCACCTATGAAGAAGGTGTTCTGTTCAAGTACGAAGAAGGAGTACGGAGTAATCCCCGAGAGATCCAGAGGTATGCCAAGGGCCTTTTTCCCATCCTTTGCACCCCACAGGTTATACTCGTGTGCAGCGCTCCAGTCAAACTCAGTCTCAGTTCCGATGCAGTATACTGTATCCCCATAAACTGCGGGAACACTTACGTAATTGCTGATCAGGGACACCGAAGTAGGATTTGAGACATTGAAGGTATAGAGGCCTGAATGTACATCCCCGTAATTACCCAGAGTTGTCACATAGATATTGCCCTTGCCGTCGGAATAGAGGTTCTTGAGGTTGATCTGCACCTGGACGGTACTGGTCACTTTGAAAGATGCAACGTCAATGATGCTGACAGTGTCGTCGTAGGAATAGGTCGGGGGCAGCATACTGGCTAAACCGCCGGAATTCGCAACGTACAGTTTGCCGTTGTAATATGCGATGCCTTCCGGCTGATAACCTACCTCTACACTTCCCTCCACCTTCTTGGTCTTAAGGTCGATCTTGTATACCTGGCCTTTGGGATTACTGCCTTCGAATGTACTGTAGTCCATATATGCCCCAGCCCAGGAAGTCACATACGCATATTTGCCGTCAGTGGCGATGAAGCGAGGCGAGGGGACGCTAATGGCAGCGACTTCGATCTCGTCATATGGCGAGATGACTTCCACTATTCCGGAATTGTTGACTGCAATCCACAGTTCGTCCCCTATCAGGGCTATGTCGTTACCCACGTCTCCTAAGCCTGCGCCAACGGAGGGGTTCATCTTTGCAAAAGCGTCAGAGATGTACAGTCCGAACGGGAAACGGAGGAAATCCAGGGAGGCGTTGTTCGATCCCATCTGTCCCTCATTAAGTACGAACAGTTTTCTGGCAGCTCCTGAAAAAGCGGAGACATCTACTTTGACACCGGTCAGTTCTTCGTCTTTGGAAGGTTCTTCACGATAGTTGATCTTCTGGCAGGCGCCCAAAAACAGAACGCCGCAGAGCAACAGCAATGCAGTTTTTTTCATTTTGGATATAAGATTCGTTTACACAAGGGCTTGTCCCCGAGCCCGTCTGTCCAACTTGATTGCGGCAGGTCTTCTGACTGGTCCCGGCTCCGGCCTTCTCATCCCCTGAGGGACAATGGCGTATGATTCGGAGCCGTTAAGGATTACACAGCTGCGGGCACAGTCCCGGATTCACACCGGATTCCCTATTGAGCCTAAAGCCTGGCAAAGCCAGGCGGCACCACAATCCAATGCAAATGTACAAAAACAATCTTTTCTTTTTTAGAGTTTTTTTCGGACATTTGTGTAATCCCAATCAGGACACTGATAATTTTAACCTATATGTGTAAGAAAACGCTTTACCTTCTTATGCTGGCGGCAACGCTTCTGGTTGCCGGATGCCAGTCTAAAAACTACGAGTACCCTTACCAGAACCCCAAGCTCAAACTTGAGAAAAGGGTTGACAACCTCCTTTCCCTCCTTACCCTCGAGGAGAAAGTCGGTCTGATGCAGAACGGCTCGATCTCCATCGACAGGTTGGGAATTCCTGCCTACAACTGGTGGAACGAGGCCTGCCACGGTATCTGCTACGACGACGTGACCGTCTTCCCGCAGGTAATCGCCCTGGGCGCCACCTTCGATGCAGACCAGCAGTTCGAGATCTACACCGCCGTATCTGACGAGGCCCGCGCCGTATGGAACACCACCAACCACAACCAGATGGGCGTTACCGAGACCAGCGGCGGAATCTGGCACAACGGACTTTCTTTCTGGTGCCCCAACGTGAACATATTCCGTGATCCCAGGTGGGGACGCGGCCAGGAGACTCCGGGAGAGGATCCTTACCTGAGCGCCGTGATGGGAACCCAGACCGTAAAGGCAATGCAGGGCAACGACAAGAAGTACTATAAGGTACACTCCTGCGCAAAGCACTATGCAGTGCACAGCGGACCGGAGCCCCTGCGTCACCAGTTCGACGTATCCGTATCTATGAGAGACCTTTGGGAGACTTACCTCCCCGCTTTCAAGAGCATCGTAGAGGACGGAAACGTTCAGGAAGTGATGTGCGCATATCACCGTTACGAGGGTGAGCCTTGCTGCGGCAGCAACAGGCTCCTCCAGGACATCCTCCGCGACAAGTGGGGATTCAACGGAATCGTGGTCACCGACTGCGGTGCCATCGGCGATTTCTATTCTCCCAGCAGGCACGGCACACACGCCAACGCAGCTGAGGCCTCTGCAGACGCAATCCTCTCAGGAGCTGACGTAGAGTGCGGTACCAGCTACAGGGCCCTGGTTGACGCCGTTCAGCAGGGACTCATCTCCGAGGCCGACATCGACGTAAACGTTCGCCGCATCCTCACCTCACGCTTCGAGCTCGGTATGTTCGATCCTGCAGAGGACCTTCCTTGGGCAAACCTCGGCGAGGAGCAGCTCAGCAGCCCTGCTCACACAGAGCTTGCAAAGAAGGCCGCACGCGAGGCCATCGTCCTCCTCAAGAACGAGAACAACGTGCTGCCTCTGCGCAAGGACAACATCACCATCGCGGTGGTAGGTCCTAACGCCGACGACGCCCGCGTCATCCTTGGCAACTACAACGGCTATCCTACCGCAGCCAACACCAAGACCATCCTCGGTGCAATCAAGGATGCAGCCCCCGGCGCAAAGATTATTTACGAGAGGGCCTGCGACCTTACCGACCCTTACATCACCAACCACTATGTATCACGCATCAACGGTGGAAAGGGCCTGCACGCAGATTACTTCAACAATACCGAACTTAACGGCAACGCCGTAGTCAGCACTGACTACACCCAGCCTCTCAACCTGAACACCACCTCCCCCGCCCTCGCTCACGAGGACTGCGCCTGGGAGGAGGGTCTCAACCTGACCAACTTCTCAGCACGCTATACAGGATCATTCACCGCCGACTACACAGGTGATATGGTTTACAGCGTACGCGGAAGCGGCAAGTACAACTTCAAGGTAAACGGCAAGACCGTCGCCGAGCAGGCTGGCGCTCCCGCTGGAAGAGGCTTCTTCGGCCGCGGAATGGCTCCTACCACCTTCCCTGTGAAGGCAGGCCAGACCTATCAGATCGAGATCGAGCTCGCACAGCCCGAGGCTCGTTCCGCTTCCTTCTCCTTCGACCTCTACAGCCGCAGGCCGGCAGACTTCGCTCCGGTTCTCGCAAGCATCAAGAGCGCCGACGTGATCGTTATGGTCAGCGGTATCTCTTCTGATGTAGAGGGTGAGGGACACGACCGCACCAGCATCGAGCTTCCTCAGGTTCAGCAGGATCTTCTTGCTGCTCTTGACGCTACAGGAAAGCCGGTTGTCCTCATCAACGTATCCGGAAGCGCTATCGCATTCGGCAACGTGGAGAGCAAGTATGACGCCCTCATCCAGGCCTGGTACGGCGGACAGGCTTGCGGTATCGCAGCAGCTGACGTCCTGTTCGGCAACTACAATCCTGCCGGACGTCTTCCTGTTACGTTCTACGCTTCTTCCGACCAGCTTCCTGATTTCCAGGATTACTCAATGGAGAACCGCACCTACAGGTACTTCAAGGGACAGCCTCTGTACGCTTTCGGCTACGGCCTCAGCTACACCACCTTCAGCTATGGCCAGGGCAAGGTTGCCGGAAAGCCTAATGCAATGACTCTTACCGTTCCTGTAACCAATACCGGTTCCATCGACGGCGACGAGGTTATCCAGGTTTACGTCAAGGCTCTCGACAATCCTGACGCTCCCATCAAGGCCCTCAAGGGCTTCAAGAGGGTCAACATTGCCGCAGGTGCAACAGAGACCGTTACCGTTCAGCTCAGCGACGAAGCGTTCTACTTCTATGACGCTGCAACTGATGGTCTTTCCCTCAAGAAAGGCCGCTATCAGATCCTCTACGGCGGTTCATCCCTCGACAAGGACCTCCAGGCCATCGACGTAACAATATAATCGATAGGCCTTCACTGGCCAGAGGGGATATAAGTAAGGAGGGGCATTTTTCAGCCCCTCCTTACTTATATCCCCTCTGGCGCAAGCGCCATCCGCCCGTTCGTAAAAGGCCCAGGCTCTGAAAACCAGATATGACAGTTCTGTCAAGCAGATAACCAGACTGACGGGACTGGTCTATGACGAGGTCAAAGATTTGTTTTAATCTCTTTTGATTAACTTTGTGGTATCATTCAAAGGTATGTTGCATTATGGATTATCAGGACAGGCTTATTGATCATCTGGTTAGAGTTTGCACGTCTGAAGGGTTGCTGAAAGGTACTCTTCTCGATACCCCGGACATTGATGAGGCCTGGATGAGATATGCCCCTTCATATTATGCAGATGCAGTCCGCAATTTCAACTCCTACCCGGAGTACACCCTGGCCTGCGCCGGATTCCTGGGTATGGCCGTAGCCTGCCTTTGGGACAAAGACTGGGAAAAGTATTCCGCTGCGCCCTATTCTTCGTTTCTGGGAACACGGGGTTTTGATGATATGGACGAGTATATTTCGGGGAAGATTCTCAAGGAAAACCGTTTTTCAACATCAGCAATGCATACGGTGAGTGAGACTGCGTATTCCTTCCTGATGAATGAACGATTGGAATCGGGCACTGCTGCGGCATACAAGGCCTTTCTTGCGACAGCCCACGTAGTTTTCAAGGTCGGAGCCGCCATCCAACTCTGCCATATGGGCTACGACTTTCAAGCAATCAACCATCAAACCTATTCTTAATCTCTATCAACCCGCTATTCGGAAGCCGCCCGTGGCCTTGTGAGCGGGCGGATGACGCTTGCGCCAGGCGGGATGGAGCGAAGAGGAAGGTTTCCTCCCCTGTCCCCTCCACTCCAACGCCCCGGATGGCAGGCCAAAATATTGTTATGGCTTGACGGGGCGGACGGTGACGCCGTTGGGACGGAAACCGTTGGAATATAATGCGTAGCCTAAATCCTTTGAAAAATAAAAGTAATACGGACGGCAGCGGGAATCTGTAGCTATATTTGCCGCCCAGTAGTTCCCGAAAACGGTATTTGCATATCCGTCAGTACCATTAAAACTGCCTCCAGCCGGGATGAAAATAGTATTTCCATTCGGACCTATTACCTGATAGCCGAAAATGTCGTTAACGGTTGTTTCCTGCCATTCGCAATTATCTATCAGTTCCTGGAATTCTCCTGACGTAGGCATCCTCCATCCGTCTTTAAGGAGAGTGGCAGCCACGTCGTCCTGGCTTTCCAGAACGGTGAGGCCGTCTACCGTACCCCAAGCTGGATCTGTACAGTACTTGGTGAGTTTGGAACCCAATGAACCGTATTTATAGGTACTCCATTCATAGACCTCCTTGGTTTCAACCTCGCCCCAGGCATAATACCCTCCTGTTCCTTCCGGACGGTCGGTCCCTACATTGCATGACGCCCATTTTACGGAGAGGCCAAGGTCTACCGCCAATGGCTTGTCCATACCAGACTGGTTGACTGTTATTACCTTCTTTGCTCCTGAATCAGGCGTAATGGTAACAGCCCCTTCCCGGGACTGGTAAGATCCGTTCTTTTGCAACTCCAATACAACCATTCCTTTTTCAAGAGCCTTTGAGGATATTTTGACAATCTTTATCCAGTCTACATCCACAGAGGCCTTGAAATTAGTATTTGCCTGTACTTCCAATTCAAGCGCTTCAGTATCTGCATTAATCTTATATTCTTGCTGCGGGATGACAACTCCGTAATTCTGCGGTTGCTTTACCACTACAGTCTGGGTCAGTCCGCCAGCGTTTATGGTAACAGTGGCCGTCCTATCCTCGTAGGTGTCGTTGGGATCACATTGCAAAGTGATTGTAACTGAACCGCTCTCACCTGAAGTAGCGCTCAGGTGTACCCACGAAGCTGCGCTACTTGCAGTCCAGGCCTGATTAGTAGTGAAGGAAATGCTTGAACTGCCGGAATCGGCAGAAACGGGAATCTCCGCAGGAGTGGTGACAGTCAGACTCGGCTCTTTCTGGCAGGCAGAAATAACCATCAATAATGCAGCGGTTGCAATGAAGATCTTTTTCATAACTATGTTAATATAGCAAATAAAATTGGAGTCCCCACAGGGGGACTCCCGAAATTCGTCCGTTTTTGGCTTCCACAAAAAAAACTACTGCCGTACTTGTGACGCAAATTGTTATTCAAATATAGACAATTATTAAATGAAACCAAATTAATACTAAAAAAAAACTGTATTATTATTCGATACAGGCATCAAACAAGACTCTGTCATGAAAATGGAAAATGCACAATGTGGATCCCATCTTACAGCCCTGCATAGCAACAGCTCCACGGAGTCTTGAATCATAAGCCCTGACCGCAAAGAAAATAAAGCCGGCCAAAGCCTTGACTTCTCCATTGAGGATGTGTATATATCTGCCGTGAGAATAACCCTTATAACCGGTAATTGCAACGTAATAGTCTTCTATGTTCCCCATAGTAATTCCGCTGAATGATTCCGCCAGTATCCTGCTTGTCCTGGGATCTAACTCCTCCCCATTCGAAGCCTTGTCGATATAGGACAATATGTCCTCGGAGCTAACTTGACTTAAAACTTCATATAATGCTTTATGTACTGGCAAAGCGCTGTCCTTGGAATAGTTCTTTGCTTTTTTATCGCTACTATAACTGTCATACAGTTTTTTGATATCATATATTGTACTGTTATCTGTAAAGAACTTTCTTAAATAAGGAAGACAATGTTTGTGAAGCGTCTGTTTCAGGAGTTTTATCGGCAGTATTTTAATGTTGAGCCCATTTTGTTCAAAATAAGCCTTAAGATATTGGGACACGAATGAAACTGATCTTCCATAGAGGTCGCAGGTGTACAGCAAGTCATCCCTATTCAGTGAATTAAATCTCCCTGATGATTTATTGCGGCTTTTACTACGATGATAAGACACTCCCTCATCACCTACATATAAGCTATAACAACCTGAATATTCTGGCTTCAGATACAAAGGCGCGTCTGGTTCTATCCACTCCAACTTAGGAGCGGGTGCTTCAGATTTGTTTCTATATGAAGGGTTCAAAGGAGAGATATGGTGACCACATTCAAATACACTAATTATTCTGGTTAGCAGTTGATAGTGTCTGTTAAAGTCCTTTGCTATTTCATATGAGCGATAACTCTCATCTGAGAAAACGACGCTGATATCTGTAAATTTATCTGCCGGAATAATATTAGGATACCTATCTGACAAAACACAATTGAACTCATTAAAATCATTGATGGCTTTCGCCAGACCCTCAAGAGAAAAAAGTAACCCGACAGTTATCAAATCATATTTCTTTTCAGATCTCACTCCCAAAGCTCTGAGGCTATAATAGCAGTCAAGCAGGCGCTTTGCGCATAATCTGTAGGACCCTTTAGTCTCAAAGAAGAATGCTTTGCTTTCATCCGTTATTATAGACGGCATCTTTGTTCCATACTTCCATTCAAGCAATTCATCGGCATTTTTGATAAAGTAGCGGCAAATGCCTTCAAGTGCTTCCTTAACGGCTTTATAGTTAGAATTAAAAACCCTTCGAATTTTGGCATTCATCGACTTGAGAGTAACCGATGATTCTAAACCCCGTAATTGCTCAAGACAAATAGGGGCGACTGAATAGCTGACCGGGTAGATAAAGACTGGTTCCATATTTAATTGTTTTAGTATCAAATCATTACATAGTACATTAAAGTCCTTTCTGCTCCTGGTGGAACCAGTCTACGGCTAGGGTGCCGCCCTGGGTTCCGGCGGTGGTGTAGCAGTAGATTGCCGGACGGTATCCGGTGAAGTAATCCAGGGTGTAGCGCATCTGGAGTTCATAATCCGGAACTGTCCAGGAGTTGCCGTCAAGGGAGTATGCCACCTTTGCCCTGTCGGTGTTGAAATCGAATATCAGCTTGAACCAGACATCGCTGCCAGTGAACGGGATGCGGAGGAACTCTTCCTGGCGGTTCAGGCCGACGAGAGCCTTGGAGCCGTCCTCGGCCACCTCGATTTCCAGAGCGGCGAAGTTGCTCTGGAATGCGCACAGGCCGGCGTGGTCCAGAGGCTTGAGGCCTGAAACGTCCAATTTGACCGCGCTCTCGCAAGCGGGGCCTACGCTGCGCTGGGTAAGCGTGTTGCGCGCATCAGCGATCTTTGTTGCGGGCAGAGCGTCGATAGTCATCCAGCCGGGACGCCTGGTAAGCGACCATGCGCTGTCGACAGGCTTGTGGTTCCACTGCCATACCAGGTCGAGGGAGGCTGAATCGAACTCGTCGCTGGCCCAGACACGGTCTTCGCCGTAAGGCTTGAGTTTAACCTCGAACTCCTTTACAGGAACTGTTTCGTCTCCCAGGATCGGCCAGTCGTCCTCCCATTTCACAGGCTGGAGCGTAGGTATGCGCCCTACCGCGCCGTGATCCTGGAACATTACGGCATACCAGTCGCCCTTGGGCGTATCGAAGATAGCCCCCTGGGCTACGCCGTCGCCGCGGCCGTCGAACGCTCCGCTCAGCACCACCTTGCTCTCGTACTCGCCCAGGAGTTCCTTGCTGCGCCAGCAGGTCTCTGTGCGGACGCCGCCGCGAGGCCAGTCTATCTCCAGGACATAGTAATAGTCGCCGATGTGGTAGATATGCGCGCCCTCAGCCCGGAGGTTTATTCCCTGCCTTGGCGCCGAGATGAGCAGTTGGTCCACTCCCCCCTCCAGAACGCCGGTCAGGTCCGGCTTCAGCTCTGTAATACGGAGGTCTCCGTTACCCCAGACCACATATACGTGTCCGTCTTCAAACAGCAGGGACGCATCGTGGAACGGGCGGTCTATAACATTCCTCTTCCAGTTGCTCTTGGTAATGTCATCCGTATAGTAGACATATGTCTTGCGCTGGTCGTTGGCTATGAACAATGCGTAATAAGTGCCGTCCACATAGCGCAGGGAAGTTGCCCACTGGCCTTTGCCGTAGGCATTTTTGCCGTCCCGCAGGTTGTATATGTCGTCATCCGCAAGATAATCATACACATAGCTGATTATCTGCCAGTGAACCAGGTCACGGGAGTGCATAATGGGCGCTCCGGGGCAGAAGTACATAGTGGTGCTCACCATATAGTAGTCCTTCCCCACCCTGATGACATCGTTGTCCGGGATGTCTGTATATGTAAGGGGATTTACGCAAACGGTGACAGGTTTGGCGCAGGAAACCAGAGCCAGTATGGCCGCGAAAGCCAGGAATAATTTTTTCATTTTATAGGGTGAATTGTTTTAGTGTTTTCAAAGTTAACAAAATAAGATGACATTGAGTATATTTGTGTATAAATAGAATTTACATGAAAATCGTATTCCTTGACGCATCCACCCTTGGTGCTGCTTCACTGGAGCCCATACAGGTCCTCGGAGATCTGGTATGCTACCCGTATTCCTCCCCACAGGAGACCCTGGAAAGGGTGAAAGAGGCCGAAGTCCTGATAATCAACAAAGTAAAAGTTACAGCCGCCTTGATGGACGCCGCGCCTAAGCTGAAGCTTATCTGCGAGGCGGCCACCGGCGTCAACAACATAGACCTTGAAGCCGCCGCGGCGCGGGGCATTCCCGTCAAGAACGTCGCGGGATACTCGACTGATTCCGTGGTGCAGCTGACCTTCGCCCTAATCCTGAACCTGCTGTGCCGCACCGCCTCGTACGACAACTACGTCAAGAGCGGGGCCTACTCGGCCAGCCCCATATTCACCGAGGTAAGCCGCCCTTTCACTGAACTCGCAGGCAAGACTATGGGAATAGTGGGAATGGGCACCATAGGGCAGCGCGTGGCCAAGGCGGCCGAAGCCTTCGGGATGAAGGTCATCTACTTCTCCACCTCCGGCACTTCGCATTGCAAGGACTACCCCAGCGTGAGCATCGACACGCTTATGCAGGACTCTGACATCGTGAGCATCCACGCCCCTCTCAACGCCCGCACAAACGGGCTCATCGGGGCTCGCAAACTCGCCCTTATGCGCCCGAGCGCAATCATCATAAACATAGGACGAGGGGGTATCGTGGACGAAAAGGCTCTTGCTGACGCCATCAGCCAGGAGCGTATAGCCGGAGCGGGCCTGGACGTCTTCACCAGCGAACCGCTCCCCGCCGACAATCCCCTCCTGCACACAGCCCACCCGGAACGCCTTTCCTTCACCCCTCACATAGGCTGGGCCAGCAAAGAAGCCCTGAACCGCCTGGTCCAGGGCATCGCTTCCAACATTCGAGGTTTATAGAGTTTCCGGGGAGGTATGGCCCCCTGAAACCTGTGCCACCCTCGGCATCATAAGAGGGGGAACCATGCAGCGTAGCGGAATGGTGGGGTCAAGCGTAGCGAGACGGTTTCAAGGGGCCATACCTCCCAGGAAACCATCTGAAAAAAAAACCGATCTGGTCGGGGATGATGGGTTAACCTTTAATCAGGGACATCAGGAGGTCGTATGTACCTTTCTCCCCCCAGGTGCTGACATTGACGGCAAGGTCGTAGTTTGTGGCGTCGTTGCGCTCCTTGCCGGTGAACTCGCGCGTGAACTCCTCGCGTGCATCATCCACCTGCTTGATCTGCTTCAGAGCCTCAGCCTTGGAACCGCCGTACATTTCCATAACCTTCAGGACCCTGTCATCCAGATTAGAGAACATAAAGATACTCATATGGTTGGGATGGTCCTTGAAGACCTCGAATCCCAGACGTCCCACCACAACGCAGGACTCTTCCTCTGCTATGGATCTCATAATGTCAACCTGCTCCTTGTAAATCTGTGAAGAAGTAAGACCCATCAGGTCCACGCTGGGAGTGCTGACCATTGCAGGTGAATTCCTGTAAAAATAACTTACACGCTCCCAGAAGGTTGGTTTCTTACGCTCCATCTGCTGGAGTTTATCTTCCGGCATGTTCAGGTTTTCTGCCAGACTGGAGAGAATCTGGCGGTCTACCAGCTTCACGCCCAGTTCCTGTGCGATTTGATTAGCTATCTGGCGTCCGTTGGTACCGAACTGACGGTTGATGGTGATCACGAATTTCTGCTGAGTATCCATGGCTATTTGATTTTAATCATTCAAATATAAGAATATTTTTTACTAAATTTGTATCCCGTATTATTCATTCAGTCCTATGAAATACGGTTTCGACAGCGATAAATATCTAAAGATCCAATCCGAGCACATCAAAGAGAGAATAGCCACCTTCGGCGACAAGCTCTACATGGAATTCGGAGGCAAATTATTCGACGACCACCACGCCAGCCGCGTACTTCCGGGCTTCGAGCCGGACAACAAGCTCAAGATGCTTGACCAGCTCAAGGACGATGCCGAGATTGTCATCGTCATAAGCGCCGTGGACATTGAAAAGAACAAGATGCGCGCTGACCTGGGCATCACCTACGATATGGACGTACTGCGCCTCCGCGACGAATTCCTCTCGCGCGGGTTCACGGTGAATTCCGTGGTCATCACCCACTACAAAGGACAGTCCAGCGCGGACGCCTACCGCAGCCGCCTCGAATGGCTCGGCATAAAAGTGTACTACCACCACACCATCGAGGGCTACCCCAACAACGTCGCCCTCATAGACTCTGACGAAGTCTTCGTAAATAACGTCTATGTTGAGACCACCAAGCCCCTGGTAATCGTCTCAGCCCCCGGTCCGGTAAGCGGCAAGATGGCCGTCTGC